>JAZUSI010000135.1:0-2338 GCA_045606665.1 Christensenellaceae bacterium | reverse complement strand
CTCCAATTTGTCTTCCTAAGACCGCTTGGGCCACCGACTTGATATGAAGAAAATAAAAATTGTTTTAGATGCTGGACACGGTGGAATTGACGGTGGTGTTTCAGGAGTAAAGTCCGGAATAAAAGAAAGTGAACTTAATTTGAAAGTTGTTAAGAAGCTTGAAAAATATTTAATAGATGCTGGTATGGTTGTTTATTTAACAAGAAATTCTGACGCTGGATTGTATGGTGTTGCAAGTAGTACTTTAAAAAGAAAAGATATGGAAAATCGCAAGAAAGTCATTGAAAAGGTTAAGCCTAATCTTGTAATAAGTATTCATATGAATAAATATTCGCTTTCAACTAGGCGTGGTGCACAAGTTTTTTATAATAGTGACAATGAAAAAAGCAAAATTTTGGCTAAGTCAATTCAAGATAATTTTAATGCTATGGAACAAGCGACAAGAGACTGCTCAATCCTTGCTGGAGATTATTATATAATAAAATGTACCAAATACCCATCTGTTATTGCTGAATGTGGTTTTTTATCAAATCCTGAAGAAGAAGCACTATTGTTAACCGATAATTATCAAGATAGTTTAGCATATAACATATTTAAGGGAATATCAACGTACCTTGCTCAAACAACATTTGTTTATAATAAATAAACAATTTTAATGTAAATATTAATTTTTTGCCCGAATAAAATTATCGGGCTTTTTTATTGTGTTTTTAGTAAAAATATTGTATAATAAAAATAAGTTATAGTAGGGGTATTTTTGCGTGTTTAAGTTAGGAGACGTTATGGATTGCCAAAAGGCAAAGAACTTAAATCCTATTGTGCTTGCTTTTGTTGGTGATGCTGTATATTCCTTATTTGTTAGGGAAAGATTAACTTTTGAATGCGATTCTAAATCTGGCGAATTAAACGTTATGGCAACTTCACAAGTAAATGCAAGTGCACAGTCTAGTTTTCTTAAAGAGATATTAAATCTTTTAACTGAAGATGAAACGGCAATTTTTAAGCGTGCAAGGAATGCTAAAAAGACAACGAGAGCAAAACATGCAAGTGTTGCTGAGTATAATATGGCAACTGGTTTTGAAGCCGTTTTAGGATATTTATATCTTGTCGGTAATTTGGATAGATTAAATTTTTTATTAAACAAAGGAATGAAAGATGAAGGTTGAAGGAAGAAATGCCGTTTATGAACTATTGAAAACGGACAAAGAAATAGATAAAGTGTTGGTTAAGAAAGATTTAAAAGACGATGCAAGTAAAAGGCTTATCAACGTAATTCGCTCGCATAAAATTAAAATACAAATGGTGGATTCATACGTTATAGATAAGGAGAGTGAAAGCAAGCGTCATCAAGGTTTTATTGCTTACGTTTCAGATTATAAATACTTTGATATAGATGATATTATAGAAGATTGTACTGAAGAAAATTCTTTAGTTGTTATCCTCAATGAAATACTTGACCCACATAATTTAGGTAGCATAATAAGAGTTTTGGAATGCGCTGGCGCAAATGGGCTTATTATCGGCAAAGATAGGAGTGCATCAGTTAACGATACCGTTATGCGTATATCAGCAGGTGCGTTAAATCACGTTAAAGTTGCAAGGGTTGTAAACATTAACAACGCTATTGACACCTTAAAAGACAATGGCTTTTGGGTATATGGTGCAGAAGTAGGTGGAGAAAGTATATACAAGGCAAATCTTACAGGAAAGATTTGCTTGGTTATTGGTGGTGAAGACAGTGGAGTTAAACGCTTAACTAAAGAAAAATGTGATGGAATTGTTTCAATTCCTATGCACGGCAAAGTTAATTCATTGAATGCATCGGTTGCTTGTGGTATTGCCGTATATGAGGTTTTAAGACAAAGATCGGAAAAAGGTAATGACTAATATCGATTTGAAAAGCATGACAGATGAACAACTTGTTCTTTTAGCTCAAGTAAAAGATGAAAATGCTATTGACGAGTTGTTTAATAGATATAAATATATTGCTTCGGCAGTTGCTCACTCATATTTTTTAAATGGTGGAGATTCTGAGGACTTGTTGCAAGAAGGACTGCTTGCAATATTTAAAGCAATAACTACTTTTAATACCAAGTATAATTTTAAGAGTTACGTTTATAAATGTGTTAAAAACAGAATAATCACAGTGATAACAAGTTCAAACAGATATAAAAATCAACCGTTAAATAATTATATTTCTTTATCTGGAAATTTTGATAATGATATCGAAAAAAGTGCAATAATTATTGATAATGAATTTGGCCCGGAAGAAACATATATAAATACCGAGTCGGAAAATGAACTCAAAGCTATTATTGATAAATGTCTAAGTAATTAC
>JAZUSI010000134.1:0-2383 GCA_045606665.1 Christensenellaceae bacterium | reverse complement strand
TTAATTGTAATCCATCCATCTTCTTTACCATAGACACCACACAAATCGCTTTCGTGCCAACGAGTATGAATAACAATAAGTGCGTTGCCATTACCCCTTAAACGAGTAAGCACACTATCTCTAAACATATCTTCAATAATTTTTCGTGTTGCTGGCGAGTTGGCTTCTAAACCATTTTTGTATGGGTCATCAACGATAATAATGTCACCACCATTACCTGTGATACCACCTTGAATACCAACACCCATACAAGAACCACCACTTTTAAGTTCAAACAAACCTTTGTTGTCTTGGCTATCGCTAATGCTTACACCAAAAACTTCTTTACCGAACATTCTAATTTTTTGTCTATTAGAATCGTTAAACTTTTCGCCCATTTCGGCATTGTAAGCAGTTAATATTGCACTACGAGTTGGGTTTCTTCCAATATACCAACTTGGTAATGTCTTTGTAATTGTTTGCGTCTTACCATGTTGTGGTGGAACACTAATTAAAATCTTGATTCTACCCTTTTGTTTATCTTCAAAAGTTGCATTTGGTCTATTTGCTTTTTCAACCCTTTGAACTATTGTTTGGCAGAGCATAGCAAGATAATGATGAAATCTCGTAGAAATATAGTCTGGGTAAACAAGTTTTAAGTAATCTTCATAAGAGTTTCGTGCTTTGGCAATCTTAATTTGATGTAGTGCTTGTTCCTTTTGATTATCACTTAAACCACTAACAAAATTATCTATATTTTCGCTTTTTCGTGCTTCTTCTTGTTGACTACTTGCAACCTTTTTTGAATTATAATTAAAATTATTCTTCATTTTTGAAGAATACCATTTATATTTTTGCAATGATTTTTTCGCACTATTTGGCATCTTTTCTTAATCTTTCTTCCAATTCTTGTAGTTGAGTTGGATCAAGTGTGTTGACTACACTAACGATTTCTTTGTCTTTATCAACAGTGTTTTTACCAAACTTTTCGCTTAATTTGTGTTCAGCAAGGTATTTAAGTAAAGCACTATCTGGTGGTAATTCTTCTTCGGTTTCCCACATTTCAATATGTTCGCCAACTTTTACCCCATTTTCGTAATCGCCCACTTTAACAGGTGTTTTTTTATGAATTACTTGACCACCTATTGCTCTTTGAAACAAAGAACCAGCAATAACAACATCAGCGAGTTCTCTACTATCTTTCATAATCATAACAATAGTAGGACAAATTGCTAATAAAGTTTCAAATTGCCTATTTGTTAATTCGAGATTTTTTGCGATTTCGTCGTTACTCGCACCATTCAAAGCCCATTTTCCAATGTTCTTAATTGTGGTTGATTTAATTTCGCCTATATCTCGGTTTCCTGTAATTTCTATTAAATCATTTATGCTTTTAACATTTATAGCATCTTTATATTTATTGTAGATTATTTCTTCTCTGCCCATATTCGTGCCTCATTTTTTCTTATTATAATGCGAACACCGAAAATATGCAATTTTTGTATGTCCCAAGTAAAAAGCATTAGCAGGAAAATGAGAAAACCCACTAATGCCACCTAAATTATATGCAATTTTTGCACATTTTGCACTTTTTACTTTTCCTTGTCTAAAGAAACCCTTTTATTTTTAATTTTAGGAAACATTGAGTTTCCTTTCAATTAAGAAGTAGTAGATACTACTACTAATACTAATACTAATAACGAGGCGTTACCGAGTCAGGTAACGAGTCACCCCACAGACTCGTTTACAACGAGTCGTGGGGGACTCGATACCGACTCGTGTAACAGCCACGTGATAAGAAATAAATAATTATAAAAAGAAATATATAAAGAAAGATTGTGTAAGTATGGCTTTAGTGGACTTATGCAAGAACTGCACACAAACTATAACTTTTTGGATTGCTTATAAAAGTAAAGAGAGAGTAAAATCTTTAATCCAAACTTGGTTTCCAAAGCCAAATGTTTTATAATGTTTAAGGTGCAAGTCACGATTAGTTATGTTCGTGGCTTTTTTATTTTTTTGCGAGTTCGCGTGGAAACCCTTGACAAATGGGCGCACAATTTTTTATAATTTTCTCGTTCATTGTAATGGACAACTCCTTTATAACCGAATTAGACATCAATTCTCTGTTTAATTCCTCCACAATAAAAGCACTACCAAGTTACCTTCTTTAGTTTCAATGACATAGCGGTGGTGCTTTTTTCTTGACAAGATGACTATAAAAAAATTAAAATATTTTCGTACAAAGTGATTCGTTCACTTAATAGGTTCAGCAGACGACGGACGGAAGTTCTACTCTCGAACCTTTTTTCTTTTTTCAAAACTTGGAAATAATTTTTTGCAATTTTTTTGGACTTTCGCGTTTATATGGAAAAATGAAATTGGGGGTTTCATAATTTTTTGT
>JAZUSI010000133.1:0-5980 GCA_045606665.1 Christensenellaceae bacterium | reverse complement strand
TAGGTTTACAGAAGAGCAAATTGCTATGTACGCCGAGTATATGGACGGGTGTTTTGCAGATAAAACACACGTTTCAGCAGGCGTAAAACTTGCTTTTAATACCGATAGTAAGTACTTAAAATTAAAGGGCGTACCTTCTTTTGCAGGGTCGCGCTCTTATTATGCAATAGACCTTTTGGTTAACGACGAATATATTGATTGTATATCTAACTTTGACAAGGTTATGCAAGGTGGTTATACCGATGAAAACTTTGCTTTAAGTGAGTTTGAAAAGACATTTGAACTTGGTTGTGGGGTAAAGAAGGTTGAAATATATTTACCTTTTGCAGTCACTATCGATTTTGAAGAAATTTCTCTTGATGACGGGGCTTTTATACAGCCTATAAAACCAAAAAATAAGGGTTTACTCTTTGGTGATTCAATCACGCAAGGTTACGATTCAATGCACCCATCAAATCATCACACTGCAATTCTTTCAAAGTTTTTGGATACCGATTTTGTGAACAAGGCTATCGGTGGGGAATTTTTTAATCCACGTTTAGCAAAACTTAAAGACGATATTGACCCCGATTATATTTTGATTGCATACGGCACAAACGATTGGAGTAAAATTCCTGATTTTGAACAGGTCACGAAAAATTGTAAAGAATTTTATCAACTTGTAAGGAATAATTACAAAAAAGCCAAGATTTTTGCCATTGCGCCTATTTGGAGGAAAGACCTTAACGAACAAAAGGCTGTTAAGTTTGAAACTGTTGCAAAAATGATAAAAGAAGCCACGGCAAATCTTGATAACGTACAATTTATCAATGGCTTTGACTTTGTCCCACACGATCAAAGTTTTTATGGTGACTATAGGCTTCACCCAAACGATAGGGGATTTAAGCACTATGCAGAAAACTTGTGCAAGGCAATTGAGGAGAATTTTTAGAAAAAGTGATAAAAAACGAAAAAGTTATTGACAATATCTTTTTACCCATGTATAATACGAGTAAACCATACAAAAGTATGATAAAAATATTTAAGGAGAAATTTATATGAAAAAACTTAGCACACTTATTGCAATGCTTCTTTGCGTTACCATCGGTGGCGTATATGCAGCATGGACTTATGCCGGTACAAACGACATTGCAGACGTTATGGCAGAAGCAAAAGTAACAATCGCAGACGTGGAACTTACGGGCGCAAACGGTACTTACACAATTACAAGTAACTTGGTTCTTTCTATTGACCAAGCAAACGAAGACCACGAAGCAGAATTGGTGTTTAGTTCTACAAACGGCAACCCTATTTCTGTTGTTGTAACATTTACACCTAGTACAAACGCACCACAAACAGTTAAAGATGCAGCTGTTCCAACAGAAATTTATTACGGTGTTACAACTCCAATGCAATATAAGATGGATGTTGATGGTAACTATAGTGAAACGGGTACAGCGAAGGACATCTTTACGTTCTCAAATTCAAGCGATAATATTTTAAACAACACTATTACTTGGAATGAAGAAACTGATGGTACATTTACATATACTCTTGATGAAACTGATTTAAAAAGTGCAATTCAACTTTCACAAACTTTTGTTCTCGACACTAAAGAAGAGCACGATGCGTTTAGAACTGCTTTAGCAGGTAACATTGTTATCCGTGTAACTGACGGTACTGTTAACTAATTTTTTCATTATTTAAGGATAAAAAACGGCAAGGGGCAAAAATGCTCCTTGCTCTTTACCTTTTTAAAAGCGAAGGAAGATAATGTCTGATTACGAAATATACGTATTACTTTTATGTATTATAGTTTTTGTATTGCTAACTACTCTTTCTGTGTTTTGCGTTGTTTTAATTACAAAACAGTCTTTAAGGCTTATTAACGCAGGGTTAGAAGATGAACGCATTGCAAAAAGTTATACAAAGAAAAAGAAGCGTGAGCGTAAAACTAAATATACTAGATTTGCTAACATAATATTTTCAACGGTTGTTTGTTTGTTGTTTTTAGTAATGTTTGTTGGCTCTATCTCGATACAACTTTCGGAAAAGTCTTGTTGTGGGCTTCTTCCTACTTATCGTGTTGTTCAAACGGGGTCAATGTCAACAAAACATAAGAAAAACACTTATCTTACTCAAAATAACTTAAACAATCAAATTCAAACGTTTGACTTAATTCGTACCACAAAACTTCCTGCTGAAAAGGACCTTAAACTTTACGATATCGTTGTGTATGAAGTTGACGGAATATTGCTCGTTCATCGTATTGTAAAGATTGAAGAACCTAATGAAAAACACCCAGAAAGTCGTTATTTTCTTTTGCAAGGTGATGCTGTTGAAGCGCCAGACCGTTTCCCTGTACTATATGAACAAATGCGTGCAATTTATACGGGGACAAGGATTCCATTTATAGGCTCTTTCATTATGTTTATGCAATCGTTTGCTGGTTGGTTGTGCATGCTTTTAGTGCTTGGGGCAACTATTGCCACACCAATTTTGGAAAAGAAGATGCTTAAGGCAGAGAATTTAAGAATAGCAATACTTTTCCCAGATACACAAACGACAAACGCACAAAATGAAGACAAGACTTCTATTTTTGATAATTTTAGAAAGAATAAAAACGTTAAAACTTTTGCTGAAAAGTTAGAAGAGAATTCTCTTGCTAAAGAACGTTTTGATCAAATTACAAATCACTTAGATGAAATTTCTAACGTTAGGGTTATTAAAGGTAAAAAGACCGTAACGTATAAAGTTAAAAATATTTCTATTATCAAGTTTTTGATTAAAGGAAAAACACTTAACGCATATTTAAATTTAAATCCAAGCGAATATGAAAAATCAAAGTATATTTTCACAGACGTTTCGCACGTTAAAAAGCATGCAAAATATCCAATGCGCGTTAAGGTTACTTCAGATAGGCAAGTTAAATGGGTAAAAGAACTTATTTCCCAAGTTATAAATAAGGGGGATAAGTAAAATGAGAAAATTTTTAGCAATAATAATGTGCTTTACCATATTATTATCTATCGGTGGGGTTTATGCAACGTGGCAATATGCTAACGTGGGGCCGGTTGAAGTGGAGGCTGAATACGATATTAGGCTTGGTGAATTTAACTGGATAGGTTCTGGAACTTTGCCTGATAATGATGACATTGGTGAAAGCCATCTATCATTAATTGATCAAATTATCAATCATCCACAGCATGGCTTAAACACATCTCGTTCTTATTTAAATGAGCAAATTGAAAAAAGACAAGATGGTGGCATTGGTTGGTCTGGTGGTAGAGATACTCTTGGTAGTATGGCTGTTACCCAAAGTTCAGAGTTAGATTCAATATTTGGTTTATCTGCTAAAAATCTAGAGTTTCTTATTCAGTTTGTAAACGCTAATGAGTATTATATTTTCACTACTAACGTGGAACTGGGTGAACGTGGAGAAATTAACTTTTGGGGGAACAATAGTAAGCCAGGTAATCCTACTACTCCAATAGGTCAAAATATCTATCCAATCTATAGAACAAAGATTGTTAAAACGAGTGGAGTTTGGTCGGCTGTAGAAACGGTACTGGGATATGCTAAATCTGATTGGTATGATGAATCTCGTCGTAATGCCAATGCAACGCAAATACCTTCTTTTGATCCTAATACTTTTCAAGAAGGAAAGCTCGTTTAATTAAAATATAATAAAGGCGTATGATATTAAATTATGCGCTTTTTAATTGCTTTAAAATATTGTTAATCAGTTTTATGTAAAAATCACCTTATTAAAAAAACATTTATATATAATGTGAATAGTAAAGGTTGATTTTGTATTTTATTTTGTATAATTGTAAAAAATTGTTAAAGGAAAAAACTTAATGAAAACTTATCTCTTTGATTTTGATGGAACTTTAGTTGATTCAATGCCTGCATTTATTTCGGGAGTGCTAAAGGAATTAGAACAAGACAACTGCAAGTATGGTGATGATTTAATTAAAATAATAACACCCTTGGGTTTTGCTGGTACTGCTGAATATTTTATTAAAAATTTTGGTTTGGATATTAGCGTAGAAGATTTAATGCAAAGATTTAAAGATAATATGGCAGACCAATATTTTAACCATATCCCAGCAAAGAAAAACGTTATAAAAGTTTTAAGAGAATTGAAAGAAAGGGGCGCAAGCCTTAACGTTTTAACGGCAAGTCCACACGTAACTTTAGATGCTTGCCTTAAAAGACTTTGCATCTTTGATTTATTTGATAACGTTTGGTCGTGTGATGACTTCTTTACCACAAAGGCAAACCCTGAAATTTATAAAATGGTCAGTGAAAAACTTAACGTAAAAGTGGAGGACGTCTTGTTTTTAGATGATAACTTAAATGCTGATAAAACTGCAAAAACAGCCGGCATGCAAGTTTGTGGCGTTTACGATAAGTCTTCTGATGATTTTGTAGGGGAGATGAAAGAGGCTTGCGATTTTTATATCTATGATTTTGAAGAACTACTAAATATTGAATTTTAACAACTAAATTATAAAGAAAAAAACGACGAGAAATTTCTCGTCGTTTTTTGATGTTACTACAGTTTATTTATCTTTGCACATATTACAGAAAAAGTCGGTGCTGGTCGCTTCATCTTTCTTTCTACCCACAGAAGTATTGTCAACAGTTCTTGAACGAAGTTCTTTTACTGGGTTAGGCGCTACTTCAAATCTATAATCTTTGCCGTAATTTCTTATATGTTTTTCGATGACAATGTGCGATGGAACGATATCAGTCGTTGGATTTATTATGTTTTGATATTGGAAGAAGTTTGCATCCTGTGGCAGTTCATTGACGTTGACGTATTCTTCTAAATGACCAGTAAACTGAACGGTTGATTCCAAAATATTTCTAACGTAATTGATATTTTCGTGTAGAGAAATAGGTTCAGGGAAAGTGCCGTCAGGGATAACTTCTTGCCAATCTTTACCTTCGTATTTTTTAAGGAGTTCCACGGCTTTATGCAAATGCCCGATTTCAATGTCAAGGTTTTCTTCCCAAAGCGATTTAACGTAAGGGTCGGTTTCTGTCTGGTAACAAGACCAGTATAAATAACACTCGCAATATTCGTGCCAAAGTAGCATTTCAAGCCAAGTCGCGCTTGAATCCATTAACGATTCGTATTGTGTTACGTGTTCTTCTTCAACTAGCGCGATTTCTTCATATAATCTCCTTGACAATTCGTTATTTGCAAGGTTGGTTATGTTCATATAATAATTCATTGTCTGTTGTTCGGCGGCAGTTATTATCATAGTCGATAAAATCGTTTGCTTGTTGGCTGTTTTAGAATTGATATTTCGCTTAACGTTGTCTTTACTAAAACGGTGGTGTGAAATAGTCGGTCTTCCAGGCATAATTTCAGTATATCTTCCAACTAAATTTTCGGCAAGTACGCCTTGCTCCATATGTAATAGGTTTGCGTATCGATATAAGTGGTCAAAGTCCTCAAGTAAAGCAAAATCCAATGCTTTCTTAACGTAACAGTCACATTCACGTCTTGCAAGTTCTGCAGTTAAATCAACGGCTAACTGTTCGTAAGAAATGGTGTGTTCAAGCGCACTTTCATTTTCTGGCTTTAATAGGGAAATTTTAATTTGTTGTTGTTTTTCTACCGAACGAGTAACGCTTATTTCTCGCCTTAAATCATTGTCGGTGGTGTGGCGAGCAAGTTGATGAGAGAACCAGTTGGCTTCAAACTCCGTGCCGTTCATAAGAATAATTCTGGTTTTTGTATAAGGGTTTACTTCGTATTTATTGTATGGCTTTGGGTAAAGTTGTTTCCAGTTTTGAAAACTACTTAAAATAGATAAGGGTTTTTCATTAAATGGATTCATTTTCATCTCCTAAAAAAATAAAATTTTTACTTTCTAATCATAATATGAAAAAAAGAAAGAAAATGTTTGTTGTATTAATTTGTAACAGATAAAAATCGTCGCCAGCTTTTTGATTTTATTATATGTTAAACAGTATTATTTTG
>JAZUSI010000132.1:0-4458 GCA_045606665.1 Christensenellaceae bacterium | reverse complement strand
TTATCATGTTGGATAAGTTATAAGGATAGGTTTTCATGTGTGGCAAGAATAACGTGATTGTTCCCCAAAGCATAGTAAATAGCGTTTTCATTAAGAATAATGACGCCGAGCTTTGAACGTTATTTATGACTCTTCTGCCTTCATAAACAATTTTTGGCATTGAATTAAAGTTGCTATCAAGTAAAACTAAGTGAGAAACGTTTCTTGCTGCATCGCTTCCAGATGCTACTGAAATTGCGCAATCTGCCTCTTTTAATGCTAGAATATCGTTGACTCCGTCACCAGTCATAGCTGTTGTGTGGCCAGCAGATTTTAATGATTTGATTAAAATTGCTTTTTGTTCAGGTGAAACTCTGCCAAAAATCGCATACTTATTTGCAACTTCAAAAACTTCTTCATCGCTTAGTCCATATAAACTGATATATTTATCATAATTTTTAATCCCTGCTCTTTTTGCAACTTCAGAAACTGTTATAGGGTTATCGCCTGAAATAACCTTAATTTCAACGTTGTTGTCTATAAACCATTTAACTGTAGCAATGGCATCTTCACGAACATTGTCAGAAAGTACTATGAGCGAAAGTGCCTTGAAATTTTTTGGGACACAATCTTCTGAAAGTTGTTCGTTTGAATTTGCTAAAACCAATACGCGAAGTCCTTTTTTTGTAAAGTCTTCTATAAGTACTTTGTATTTTTGATATTCTTCGTTTGATAGTAAAAATTCTGGAGCTCCAAAAGCATACGTACCTATCTCTTCAAAAGTAACTGCAGAAAGTTTTCTTGCAGAATTAAAAGGGAGGGTTTTGATCGGTGTAAAATGTTTTTGCTGCCCAAAATAGTTAAGTAGGGCAATAGCTGTTTGATTGTTGTCTTGTAGGGCAACAATCATTGAACTCATAATTTCGTCAACTGGGACAGTGTCATGAGTGAGAGGAATAATGTCACTAACTGTCATTTTTCCATCGGTGATAGTTCCGGTTTTATCAAAACAAATAGTGTCAACTCTTGCCAACATTTCTAAAGAATATAAATCTTGAACAAGCGTTTTATGTTTAGCAAGTTTAATAATTCCAATTGCAAGGGCAACGCTTGTCAACAACATCATTCCTGCTGGGATAATACCGATTACAATAGTTGATGTTGATAATATTGCATCACTAATTCGGCTGTTATGTATTAATGTGGCTTTTAGCATTGATGCCGTTGCAATTGGGATTATAATAATCGATATAATTTTGATTATAAGTTTTAGAGATGTCATAATCTCTGATTGAGGTTTTTTATAAGCTTTTGCTTTTTCAGAGAGTGTTTCAACGTAGTTATCTTTACCAACTTTAATTGCTTGAACGGTGCAAATACCACTTGAAATAAAACTACCAGCAAGAATTAAATCGCCAGGTTTCTTTTTAATAGCGACCGATTCGCCAGTTAATAAAGATTCATTAACTTCAATTTCGCCTTCTAAAATTTGAGAGTCGGTAGGCACTTGATTGCCTATCCCGAGTAAATAAACGTCATCTAAAACAATATTTTCAGATAAAATTTCTGATTGTCCACCATTTCTTACGACTTTTACTGTTTTATTTGCAACAAGGGATAGCTTGTCTATGCATTTTTTAGCTCTTAATTCTTGAATTATGCCAATAGAAATGTTCGCAATGTAAAAAAATACAAAGAAAAAATTTCCAATTGGCGCATTTATTGACAAGAGTGAAATAAAAACTATTAAACCTAAAAGATTAAAAAAAGTACACACATTATTGACTAAAATATTTATGTACGATTTTGAATATTTCTTCTTTACAGTATTATTTAGTCCACTTTCTTGTCTTGATTTTACCTCAATATCAGTTAAGCCAAACTTAACGTTTGGCTTAAATCTTTCAATGTTTACGTTTGAATTATTTTTCATAATCTCTCCGATTAAATGATTATGTTTATTAAACGTTTAGGAACTACAATTAGTTTCTTAATCGTTTTTCCTGCTAATTCTTGTGCAAGTTTAGCATCTGCATAAATAATTTCTTTAATTTGATCTTCGCTTACTTCATTAGGGAGCATAATTTTTGTACGCATTTTACTATTGATTTGGACAGCGACTTCTACTTCATCTAAAACGAGAGCGCTTTCATCGCAAACAGGGTATTTTGAATAGAAAATGGAAGATTTGTTTCCAAGCATTTCCCAAATTTCTTCAGCAAAGTGTGGGGCACATGGTGCCAATAATAAGATTAAAGTCTTAAAGCAGTTCTTAAATAAATTAACGTTTTTGTTTTCCAACGTTTCATATTTTGAAAGTGCGTTAAGAAGTTCCATTAAACGTGCAACTGCTGTGTTAAATGAGAATGCTTCCATATCTCTGTCAACGTTTTTAATTGCATAGTTCGTTGCATATAATAAAGCTTTTTCTTCTTTGCCAATTTCATTATCTTTAGATGTTGAAAGATTTGATATCTTGTCTGCTAATCTCTCTATTTTATCAAGGAATTTTGTTATAGCCTTAATGCCATCATCGTTCCAAGGACCACCTTCTGTATATGAAAAGCCAAACATCAAATAAAGTCTCAAAACGTCTGAACCATGTTCTTGCACGTATGGGTCTGGGGCAATAACGTTGCCTTTTGATTTACTCATACGTTGTCCGTCTGGTCCTAAAATAATACCTTGGTGAACAAGTGACTTAAAAGGTTCATCAAAGTTAAGAAGGCCCATATCACGTAAAGCTTTTGTAAAGAAACGAGCATATAGTAAGTGCATGCAAGCATGTTCAGCACCACCAACATATTTATCAACAGGCAACATTTTATTTATTAATTCAGTGTTAAATGCTTCTTTTGAGTTTTGAGCATCTGGATACCTTAAGAAATACCAACTTGAGCAAACAAAAGTGTCAAGTGTGTCTGGATCACGTTTTGCAGGAGCACCACAGATAGGGCAGGTTGTGTTCATAAAACCATCGTGTTTAGCAAGAGGTGATTCTCCGTCTGGAGTAAACTCAACGTCGTAAGGTAGTTTGACAGGAAGTTGGTCATATGGAACAGGAACTGCACCACAATGCTCACAGTGAATAATAGGAATTGGTGCACCCCAATAACGTTGACGAGAAACTAACCAGTCTCTCAATCTGTAGTTTGTTTTGTGTTCTGCTTTACCTTCTTTTACTAGCGTGTTTATAATTGCTTTTCTTGCTTCTTCACTTGATAGTCCATCAAATCCAGGGCTATTTATAACGATACCGTCTTCAACAAATGGTAGATCATCGTTCGTGCCAGTGCCTTTTATAACACGATTTATAGGTAAACCATATTTTGTCGCAAAAGCGAAGTCTCTTTCATCGTGTGAAGGAACACCCATAACTGCGCCCGTGCCATAAGAATATAGCACGTAATCTGCAACGTAAATTGGTACCAATGCATTATTTATAGGGTTTATTGCATTATGGCCGATATAAACGCCGGTTTTTTCACGAGCTGTTGAAAGTCTATCTATTTCACTACATTTTGACGTTTCAAAAATATAATCTTCAACAGCTTTCTTTTGTTTTTTAGATGTGAGCTTTTCAACTAATGGATGTTCTGGTGCTAAAACGACGTAAGAAACACCGAATAAAGTATCTGCACGAGTTGTAAACACCTTAAACTTATCGCCACTTTCAGCCGTAAATTCAATTTCGCCACCAGAAGATTTGCCTATCCAGTTCTTTTGCATAAGTTTGGTCTTTTCAGGCCAATCAAGGTCATTTAAGCCTTGTAGAAGTTCTTCGGCATATTCGGTAATTTTAAAGAACCATTGTGTTAAATTCTTTTTAACAACAAGGGATTTGCATCTTTCGCATTCACCATTAACAACTTGTTCATTTGCCAAAACAGTTTTGCAACTTGGACACCAGTTAACTGGTGCTTCCTTTCTATAAGCAAGGCCGTTTTCATACAATTTTAAGAACAACCATTGAGTCCATTTATAGTAATCTTCGTTGCAGGTCTTAATTTCTGCATTCCAATCAAACAATGCACCCATATCACTTAATGTTTGTTCCATATTTTCAATGTTTTGTTCGGTTGAATCTTTTGGGTGAATACCTGTTTTAATTGCAAAGTTTTCTGCAGGTAGACCAAAAGCGTCAAAGCCCATCGGTTGAAAAACTTCAAATCCTTTCATCTTTTTATAACGAGCAAAACTATCTGTAGGACCGTAGTTATACCAGTGACCCAAGTGAAGCTTTGATGCAGAAGGGTATGAAAACATTTCTAAGCAATAATACTTTTTGTCCATATTTTTTTGATTAAAGTTTGCGATTTTTTCCTTGTTCCAAATAGTTTGCCACTTTTTTTCAATTTTTTTGATATCCATAATTGTACTGAATATGCCTCCGTAAAATACTTGTGTGTTGTAAACATATCAATTATATAACAATTAAGCTTTTAAGTCAACTAAGTAAATGATAAATTAAGAGTTTTA
>JAZUSI010000131.1:0-42146 GCA_045606665.1 Christensenellaceae bacterium | reverse complement strand
AATGCAAAAAATTCAAAAATTGTGCATACTGCCTAAAAACTTTAAAAAAGTAATTGTGTTTTTCAAAAAATCATTGTATAATAACATAAAACAAGAAAAAATTTAATAAATCGGGTGAATTATGGATGCAGATATAAAAGTATTTATTGGAAACATAAAGGAAAAAACGGGGATAAGTTTTTCCGTTTATAAGACAAATGGCGAATTTGTTGGAGGAAGTGGAATAATTTATAAAAATATTCCCAAAAGCATTCACGCTATTGTCGTTGATAGTGCTAACGATAGAACTCTCTTTCCAATAAGTTATAAAAGCAAAAACTTTATCGGATGTTTAGATGGCGCGACTAAAGAACAAAAAAATTACGCATACCTAATTAGCGAACTTGCAGAAAACTCGTTTTTCAAAGAGTCTGGATTATCCAGAATAGATTTTTTTAAGGCAATTTTGTTTGGGGAAGCAAATCATACGCAAATTTCAAGGTATATGAAAAAGTATGGCATTAAAGACGTTCCTGCTTTTGTTCTTTTAATTGGTGTGGAAGCAGAACACGTTGATGAAATAAAGGACATTTTATCAACGTGCGCAGAAGAAAACGACTTTGTTGTTAAAGTTGATGATGAGCAACTTGCTTTCGTTAAATTTGTTAAGGAAGAAAACGGCGAATATCAGTCCCCAACCGAATTTGCAGAATTTTTGAAGCAGACCATTTATGAAGAAATAGGTTCAAATTCAAAAATTGCTATCGGTGGTATGGTAAGAACTATATCTGATTTAAGCACTTCTTTTTCTCAAGCCAATTCTGCATTTAGAATGTATAGTGTGTTAAACCCTAAAGGTGATATTCATTCATACAAAGATTACGTTTTAATAAAAATGCTTGAGGACTTGCCAAAATATAAACTAAACGAAAATTTAGAGTTACTTATGGACGTGGGGGCAAAGGAGATATTTAACGACCAAGAAATGCTAAACACGGCAGAAGAATTTTTGGAAAGCAGTCTTAACACGAGTGAAACTTCAAGAAAATTATATTTACATAGAAACACGTTGATTTATAGGTTAGACAAGATTGAAAAGTCAACCGGACTTAATATTAGAAAATTTTCAGATGCTATAACTTTTAGGTTAATAACGATTCTTTCAAGGTTGGTAAAATAGTTTTATGGAAAACGAACAAATAAGCACCGTTACAAATGAAGTTGAAAATAAAGGCGCTGAAAAAAAAGGTTGTGTAAAAAAGCCTATAGGTAAAAAGATTTTATCTATAATCGCACTATTTTTGTGCATAGTGCTTGCATTTATAGGTGGATATTTTTCACGATATATCTTTGACCCTGAAGAGATAAGCAAGACGCACGATTTAATGCGCCTTATTGAAAAATATGGTTACGTTCTTGATGAAAATGGTGAGCCGGTTGAACTTGATCAAACCGATTATGCACGCGCGTTAGTTGACGGGCTTTTTGACCAATATTCAAGATATTACACAAAGGAAGAATATTTGCAGTCTTTCAGCGAAAAAAGTGGCAATCGCAAGGGATTTGGTGTTACCATCTACAATTCGGAAAGTATGAGACCTCAAATCATAAGCGTAACCTTTAATTCGCCTGCAGAAAAGTGTGGAATTATAGATGGCGACATTGTCACTTCTGCCTTTTACGAGGGGCAAGAACTGGTCGAATTTACAAATTCAAAGCAGTTAAACGATTTCTTATCGCTTTGCCCAGAAGATAAGGTAATTACCTTTAATCTTTTAAGAAACACCCAAAATTTAACTGTAGAGATGCAAAAGGCAGACTATAAAGCTTCGTACGTGGTTTATTATGATAATCAAAGGAAAATGAGTTTGGACGTAAATGGTGATACGCCAAAAATATTTGAGTATCCTGAACAGAAAATGAGTTTGCCAGATGACACCGCGTTAATAAAACTTTCAAAATTTGAGGGTGGGGTTTCTTCTCAATTAAATAAAGCCTTAGCATATATGCAAGAAAAGGGTAGAACAAAGCTTATACTTGACTTGAGGGATAACGGTGGTGGATATATGACTGCGCTTTGTGACGTTGCAGGGCAACTTATTTATAATGGGGGCAAAAAAATGCTCGTAGCTTATGCTGGTGGAAAAACTGATAGTGAAAGCTTTTACACAACCAGCAAAAAGCACAACTCGTTTATAAATAAAATCTCAGTTTTAGCAAACGACGGCACGGCGTCAGCATCAGAATGTTTAATCGGCGCCATGCTCTATTATGGTGAAAACTTTTCTTTAGATAATTTAGTGGTTGAAAAAAATAGTGAAGGCGTTGCAAGAACTTATGGCAAGGGAATTATGCAAACGACCTACCTTTTATACGATAATTCTGCAGTAAAACTTACAACGGCGCGTATTTTCTGGCCAGATAAAACTACTTGCATACACTCTAAAGGCATATTGCCAAAGTCAGAAAACGCAACTGAAAAGGGACAGAGTGCTGTTGATAGAGCAATATCAATCTTGCAAGACTAATTTATCTCTTGACCCAAATATTTGTTTAAAGAAAATATAATATCTTTATCGGCAATATTAGAAATTGGACTAAGTCCGTTATTTCGCTCGACGTTATTCGTCGGGCGATTATTCATACGTGACATAAATTCTTGGATTATAGGTCTTAACGAATTAGGGTCAATGTTGGATAAAGTTCTTTTTAGGTCGAAAGAATTTTGTTTTAACAGCTCGAAAATAGGGACTAAAATCTTAGAACTTTGTTCGTTTGCAAAAAATTGTGTCAAAAATTGTAATATTTCCATTATAACCTCGCTAACATTATAATATATGATTTTCATACTATAAAATTGAAAAGATTTTAAGGAGAGAAAAATGGAAGATTTCAATAGTTTTGTAAACAACCAAAAAAGCAACACAAAAAATACGTATGGCAATATGGATAAAAACCTATACAATCTGGTTTCATCGCTTGCAGGAAAATTTGATGGAAAAAGTCAAAACGACCTAATTAAAGCTATTTATCAAGAGGCAAAAAGGGGCAAAGAACAAGGCACGCTTTCAAATTCTGATATTGACAATTTCGTGAATATGTTATCGCCATTACTTGATGATAAAAAGAGGAAAATGCTATTAAAAATAGCTGATGAACTAAAGAAAATTTAAAAATTTTGGCTATAAAAAAGGGCGAATTCGCCCTTTTTATAATTTTGCAATTTCTTTTATTGCACGTAAAAAATAAGATATTTCACTTGAAGAATTTTGCACGGCAAGGCTGGCTCTAACCAGCCCATTTTCTTTAGAACCCAAATATTCGTGCATAAGAGGTGCACAATGTAGTCCACCTCTCACGGCAACGTCGTATTGGCTATTTAAAAGGTCGGCAACTTCGCCACTTGGCATATTGTTTAAACTAAATGCAACTATTCCAACGGGGTTAGGTTTAGAATATAAAGTTACGCCCCCAATTTTTTCAAGCCCCTCAACAAGCATTTTTGTTTTTGACAAAAGGTGAACGGCAAAGTTTTCTCTATTGCTCATCACGTGCTTAACTCCCTCGAATAGAGATGCAATTGCTGGGAGATTAAGTGTGCCAGCTTCCAATTTTTCGGGGTAATATTCCGGCTGGTTTAAATTAAATGATTCACTGCCAGTTCCACCATAAGTTAAGGGAGCTATATCAACGTTATCGCCTAAAAGCAAAACGCCACTAGTCATAATTCCACAAAGCCCTTTATGCCCAGCAAGAGCGAGCATTGATATGTTTTGTCTTTTTAGATCTAAAAAAATATGCCCACCACCTTGTGCGCCGTCAACCAAAAACAAAAGGTTATTCTCTTTTGCTAAAAGCCCAATCTCCTCAATAGGCAAGATTTCGCCTGTAACGTTAGAAACAGAGTTGCAAATTATAATATAGGTTTTAGGATTAATTTTTTCCTTTATTGCATTTACAATATCTTTATTTTGGTAAGGTTTAACAACGTCTAGGGAAATAAGCCCTTTTTCTTTTAGAGCGTGTAGAGGGCGCAAAACCGAATTGTGTTCAAAAACGGTTGTAATTACGTGGCCACCCACTTGCAGACTTCCGAAAATAGCCATATTAAGACTTTCCGTGCAGTTTTTAGTGAAGATTACCCTTTCACTCTGGCAAGAAAAGGCTTTTCCTATAATGGATCTTGAATTATGCACGGCTTCCATACCCGTTGTGGAAAGCCTATGTCCACTTCTTCCAGGATTAGCCGATAAAAAGCGCATTACTGTATTTGCGCAATCGATAACAGAATGTGGCTTAAACCCACCGGTTGCGGCATTGTCAAAATATATCATAAAAGCTCCTTTATTTTGCACAAAATTAACAAAGAGATAATACTATATTGTATAAAGGAAATTATCCTTTTATGCCAAGGAGGAAAAAATGGAATTTATAATAGTAGCCTTTCGTTCTAGGACACATACGATTAAGTTTTTTAATCTTTTAAGTGCACATAGTGTAGGCGCAGAAATAATCAACACGCCAAAAGAAGCAGGTGTGGGCTGTGGGCTTTCGGTAAAAATACGAAAGGAATCTTTTGAGTTTGTTAAAAGAATAGTCTTTAGTCTTTCTCTTTCATCATTTGCAGGTTTTTTTGCAGTTAAGGAGATTGGTGGACGCCGAATTGTAAGGGCTGTATGACAAAAGGCTAAAAATAAATACAAAATGCTTGTAAAATCCCCGTTCGTTGTGTTAAAATAATAGTGGTAAAAGTTATGACTAAACAAACTGCAAAAGAAATAGCACAAAAGTTATCGGGGGTTTTTCCTGATAAGCCGGCATTAAAATTTTCTTCAGCCTATGAGCTTTTAATAGCCGTCGTTTTATCAGCGCAATGCACGGATGAACGAGTAAATAAGGTGACAGAGGTTTTATTTAAAAAACACAACACGCCCGAAAGTATGCTTTTGTTAACTCAAGAACAGCTTGAAAAATTTATTTTTTCTTGTGGGCTTTATCGTTCCAAAGCCGAACACATTTTAAGTTTAAGCAAAGATTTAGTGGAAAAGTTTAACGGACAAGTTCCCTGTACGCTTGAGGAGTTGCGTTCTCTTGCAGGGGTGGGTAGAAAAACGGCAAACGTCGTGTATAGCGTGGCTTTTAATGGAGATGCTATTGCTGTGGATACGCACGTTTTTAGAGTTGCAAATAGAATAGGGCTTGTTAAAGCAAATAACCCATTAAACACCGAAAAGGGTTTGATGAAGATTTTAGATAAAAAGATATGGTCAAAAATGCACCATTACTTAATATATTTGGGCAGAAGTTTTTGCAAGGCAACAAAGCCTGATTGTGAAAACTGTCCTATAAAGGAAAATTGCGAAAAAAAGATTAAAAGGTGAAGTATGTTTGTAGATAGAGCGTTGATAACTATTAAAGCTGGCGACGGTGGAAGTGGAATAACTTCGTTTATTCACTATAAAGGAAAGGTCTCCGGTGGCCCAGACGGTGGCGACGGTGGAAAGGGTGGCGATATTATTTTCGTTGCGGACAAGTCCTTAAATAGCCTTATAGATTATTATTATAAAACCAAATATGTTGCAGAAAATGGAACGCAAGGTGGCAGTAAAAATTGCTTCGGTAAAGCAGGGGCTGACCTCGTTTTAAGAGTGCCACTCGGCACGGTTATTCGCGATAAGGAAAGTGGAAACATCATTGCAGATATGTTTACCGAAGGACAAAGAAAGGTGGTTTTAACAGGTGGTGACGGGGGAAAAGGCAACGCAAGGTTTGCAAATGCTAGACGCCATACCCCACACTTCTCTCAAACGGGCGAAAAGACAGAAGCAAAAAAAGTTGTTTTGGAGCTTAAAACCATTGCAGACGTAGGGCTTGTGGGTTTTCCAAACGTGGGTAAATCAACCATTTTAAGCAAGATTACAAGGGCAAGACCAAAGATTGCAAACTATCATTTTACCACGCTTTCGCCAAACCTTGGCATTGCAGAGTACTACGATAATCAGTTCGTGGTTGCAGATATCCCAGGTCTTATAGAAGGCGCAAGCGAGGGTGCAGGGCTCGGCATAGAGTTTTTAAAACACATTGAAAGGACAAGAATGCTCGTTCACGTCGTTGATATTTCAGGTATGGAAGATAGAGATCCTTTTGATGACTTTGTTAAAATCAATAACGAACTAAAAAGCTATAGCAAAACCCTTTCAAAATTGAAGCAAATCGTTGTTGCAAACAAGAGCGACGTGTTTGGAGCAGATGAAAAATTAAAGGAATTTAAGGAAAAGATAGGCAGAAAATATAGGGTAATTCCTATCTCGGCAATAACTGGAGAGGGACTTGATAAATTAAAGAAAGTTATTTACGATACTTTAATTAAACTTCCACCGGTAAAGCCTCTTGAATTTGAAGAATTTAACTATACCAAACCTGATAAACTCGATTATGAGATTTATAAGGAAGGCGAAACCTTTATTATCGAAGGAACGCTTATCGAAGTGTTAAAGAGAAACGTCGTTATGGACGATATGCACTCTCTTGCATACTTACACAAAGTGTTGCGTGATAGGGGCATAATAAAGGAACTTAGAAAAATGGGCGCAACCGATAAATCAACAGTTATTATCGGTGGCGAAGAATTTGAATTTGTAGATTAAAGGAAAGAAATATGTTAACGTCAAAAGAAAGAAGTAATTTAAGGTCAATTGCACAAAAAATAGAACCTATAACTCAAGTTGGAAAACTTGGAATTAACGATGCACTTATCGAAAGTCTTGATAAGGCCATTGAAAAAAGGGAAATCATAAAGGTCACCGTTTTAGAAAACTCAGACCTTGTTCCAAAGGAAGCAGGCTTTGTTATCGCTGAAAAATTGGGCGCAGAATTCGTTTGTGCCACGGGCAGAAAACTCGTATTTTATAGATATAGTTCCAACCCAAAAGTTGAACATATTGTGTTCTAAATATTAAAGGAAAAACAAAAAGAAAAATCACTTGAGGAAAATCCCAAGTGATTTTTCTTTTACTCGGTTTCTTTTTCTTGACCGTAAAGACGGCAGATTAAAGATAACATTAAAAAGATGCAACCACAAATAACGTAATACATTTTTATTGGCACGAACCAACTTGATAAAATAAAAGATAACCCAAATATTAAAAACTTGTTGGAGTGTTTTTTCTTAATAAGAGTTTTGAAAAAAGTCTGTCGTTTAGTTTTTGCTTTGATAATAGAAAGGTTTTCTTTAGGCAAACAATTTGTTTTTTCTAAAAAATTATAGGTTTTTTCGCCGTCTATAAATTGGATTTTTTGGTTAAATCTATTCATAAAAGCTTTGACTTCAGCACTTATTTTTTCGCCAAAGATATAGGCTTTCTGGTTTGTGGAAATTGAATTAAAAACTTTAACGACGTCAGTTTTAGTTAGTCCTTCAAAATTAAAGATTGGAAAGACTGCTACGTTTTTTTGAGTTAGAAAAATTCCGTGTTTTTTCTTTAAAGTCTTTTCATCTAAACTATTTATTGCCTTTTCAAAAAGTTCTAAAAGTTTTACTCGTTCTAAAAGACAAAGTGAACAGATAGCCTTTTCAATAGTCTTTGTCCTTTTATTTTCTGCACTTTTTAATTGGTTTGATTTTTTTATCTTGTCAAAGGCAATTATAAAAATGGGCATAGAAATGCAAATGGCAAATATAATTGAAAAAGGTCTTTCCACGTAAAAATTTATAACTAAAAAAGATAAAACGAAACTGATAAATGCCGAAAAAGCGCTGTCTAAAATTGCAATGGGTAAGCTTTTCATTTTTTCCTCGCCGATTTTTTTATAATTATTTACCAAAAAAAGAGAAATTATACTTTTTGTCACGATTAATATTTGCAACAAAACTATTGATTTTCTTTAAAAAATATGCAATAATAAATATATGAAAAAAATAGGAATTTTCGGTGGAACTTTTAATCCCGTACACATAGAGCACGTCTCTCTTGCAAAGAGTGCGATTGAGGAACTGGGACTTGATAAATTAATAGTGATGCCAACCTATCTATCTCCTCATAAAGAAAAATCTCCAGCGCCAGCTGAAGACAGGATAAATATGCTAAAAATTGCCTTTAGTGGAATAGAAAAGGTGGAAGTTAGCGATTATGAAGTGTTAAAGCAGGGAAAAAGTTATACTTATCAAACGATGGAGCATTATAGTCAAAATAATGACGCTAAATTGTTCTTTATAGTTGGTGGGGATATGTTGGTTAACTTTAAGACGTGGCGAAACCCTGAGAGAATACTCTCGTGTTGCACGCTGGCTGTCTTTTCTCGCCAAAACTTCTTTGTGGACTATGATAAGGAAAGGCAATATTTTCTTAAGACTTTTAACAAAGAGTTCGTAAAGTTAAGCTACGTTGGTCAAGATTTTTCTTCAACCAAAATAAGAACGTATGCAAAGTTAGGGCTTTCGCTTGATGGTTTAACCCCGAAAGGCGTTGAAGAATATATAAGAGAAAACCACGTTTATTTACCCGATAAATACGAGCAGTTTATATTAAAAAGCTTGCCAGAAAAAAGGCTTAAACACACGGCAGACGTGGTGGTGTGCGCATTAAAAAAGGCAAAAGAATTGGGGCTTGATGAAGAAAAGGTAAGAATTGCCACAACTCTTCACGACTTGGCAAAATATATTGACCACAACACCGTTGAAGGCTTTAGTATTGATGAGGACGTGCCAGAACCAGTTATACATGCGTTTTTGGGCGCGTTTATTGCCAAGAAGTATTTGGGTGTTGATGAAGAAATTGAAGACGCCATTCGTTATCACACGTCTGGTAAAGCGAATATGACGCCTTTATCAAAGCTCGTATTCGTTGCAGATATGCTTGAAGAAGGCAGAAATTATTTGGGTGTTGAAAAGCTTCGCGAATTTTATGAAAAAGAAGATTTTGAAAAGTGTTTTGCAGAGTGCTTAAAGGAAGAGTTTTTGCACCTTATGAATAAAAAACAACGCATTTACGTTGAGACAATAAATGCGTTTAACTATTACGTAAAATAACAGGCTTTTAATAAAAGTCAAAAAATAAAGGAAGGATAAAAAAGTGGAAGGATTAGAATTTGCAAAAAAAGTTTGCGAGTCACTTGATAGCCATAAGGCTGAAGATATCGTTTGCATAGACGTTAGGGGAAAGACTGAGGTTGCCGACTATTACGTGGTTGCCGGAGGTCGTTCAATGACACATACTCGTTCGTTAATTGACAACGTTGAAATGGATATGGATAAATTGGGTGTTGCACCAATCAGACGTGAGGGGGTTAGAGAGGGCAGATGGGCTGTTCTTGACTATGGTGACGTGTTGGTGCATATTTTCAATGATGAAACAAGACTGTTCTATCATTTAGAAAGCCTTTGGGGTGATGAAACGAATATCGTGAAGTTTTAAGAAGATTTTTTAACGTAAATTCTATCGATTTCACTCGGATCGATTTCAATGCTTCTTTGGATATTCGAAACTTTGCGTTTTTTTCTTTTAGGTGGTGCAGGCTGTTTAATTTCTTCACGAGTTTGTTTTATAGTGCGCTTATCTAAAAAATCTTTTACTAATAGGAATAACGATTTGATGCCTAAGGTTAATATTATAGATAAGACGAAGAGAAAAGCCGTGCACAAAAAACCCACAAAAAAAGAAGAGAGAATGTTAAACATAAAAATTTCCTTATTGGAAGTTTAGCATGAGAAAAAAAACTAATAGTGAGAAGATTTGTTGATAAATGAAATATTTTATCACAACCAAGAATGAATATTAAAAATGGGGGGCAAGATGTTAAAAATAAAAAAGTCTAAAAAAGAAGAGATACAAGAAGAAAAAGAAATTGCTTGCGACAGTGCAATCGTTCAAGTTGAACAAAGTTTGCCTGATGAAAATTTAGAGGAGCAAACGGATAAAAAATCCAAGGGAAAAGAGCGCAAAGAAAACAAAACTCAAGAAGAACAAACTATTCTTAGCGATTTAGAGAGCTTTGCGATACTTTTAAATACCACGGTAGAAAATTTGAAAAACGAGTTTTATTCAACGCAAATTAAAAAGATAATGACTCGCCTTCAAAAGACTGTGGTGAGGTATGATATGTCAGAGGCAGAAATGGACAGAATTTTCCTTTCTGTAAACCAGTATGGTTTGGGAGGAATGACAGTTGCCCCTGCATACTTGCCAAACAGCGTTAGACAAATAAAGAAAAATAAGGCAAAGATAGACCTTTGTGCAATAATCGATTTTCCTTTTGGAGAAAGTTCGTTTAAGGGAAAAATCTCCAACGTTAAAGAGAGCCTGAAAATGGGTGCAAACACGGTTGCCGTTGCAATGTCTTCAATGATGTTCAATAGCGAAAACCTTAAAGAGTTGAGAAAACAATGTAAAAAACTTTGCAGAATAAGCAAGAATGGTGCTGGAATAGTTATCAATGCAAGCGACATTAACGAGGCAAACTATTCTGAGGCAATCAAGAGAATTAATAAAACCAAAATAAGTTTTATTACCCTTGCTTTTGGCGATGCAACTTTAGAAGAGGTTAAGAGTAAACTGCAATCTCTTCAAAAATGTGGCATAAATAAAAATCTTTTCGTGCTTGCAAACATTGATAGGGTAGAGAGCGCTGTTGAAGTGTTTAAAGAAAACGTCGATTGTGTTTTAACGCCTTATGCTGATGATATTGGCAATGATTTGCTTAAAAGATATAGATTAGTTTAAAATAGACCTTAAATTACTTTACAAAAAAGGAAAAGAGGGTTAAACTATAAGAAGTTAAACTTAAATAAAAGGGCTTTTGTCACACTCAAATTGTGAAAAAATGATAATCAGTCGTTTTTTTGTTGAAAAAGCCAATAAATAAAAATTCTTTGGGGCAGGGTGAAATTCCCAATCGGCAGTAGAGTCTGCGAGCGCAACAAGTTGCGCCGACAAGGTTAAATTCCTTGACCGACGGTATAGTCCGGATGGAAAAAGGGTTTTTGGGCGAAAATTTTCGTCTAAATTTTGCTTGTTTTTTACGCCCCAAAATAAAAGGGGCGTATTTTTATGAAAGATAAAATTATTGAAAAAACACAGAGAAAAAACATTTTTACAACCAAGAACATTGCGGGCATGGCTATCTTTTCTGCCCTTTCGTTCGTTACCTATCTGCTTGAAATTCCAATATTTGCAAGCACCCCTGCAAGTTTTTTAGAACTTGATTTTTCAAACGTGTTCGTGTTGCTTGCAGGATTTGTTTACGGTCCAATACCTGCAATAATAGTTACTCTCGTTAAAGAGTTAATACATATTTTAGTGGGCAGTACGGGTGGTGTTGGCGAACTTGCTAATATAATTTTAACTATTGTTTTCGTGAGTGTTCCAACCATAGTTTATCAGTATAAAAAGGGTATTAAAACTGTAATTTTAACACTTTTAATTGCGTGTGTATTGCAGTCTGGCGCATCACTTTTGACAAATAAATTTATTAACTTTCCATTTTTTATGGGAGGCGCGCCTTTTGTCCCTACAGAGTTTTCTAACAAAATGTTTTATTCTATGTGGCAATATATACTTTGGTTTAACGTTATTAAAACGGTTGCAATAAGTGTGGTTTCAATACTTTTGTACAAAAGGGTTAAACATTTGTTCAAAATAATAAACGTTATGGAAAAATAGATATGGAAATTATTTCAAAAAGCGCAAAACATACTGAAGAGATAGCGTGTGAATATGCAAAGACCTTAGTTAAAGGTGACGTCGTTATATTAAACGGCGAATTAGGTGCTGGAAAAACTGCTTTTACTAAGGGCGTTGCAAAGGCGTTTAATCTCGATGGGGTTACCAGTCCAACTTATGCTTATCTAAACATTTATGGTGACCTTTTATATCACTATGATTTTTATCGATTATCCTCGGGGGAGGAGGCGATGATGTTGGGATTGACCGATTATTTTAATGGAGATAATATTTGCATATTAGAGTGGGCAAATAACGTAAGTGACGTTTTGCCAGATAACTGCAAAGTGGTTGATATACAAAAAATAGATGAAAATACAAGGAAGATTATTCTATGAATTATCTTGCAATAGACACTAGTGGAAAAAATTTAACCGTCATTATTTGTAAGGACGGAAAGATTACGGAATACTTTGATAATGAGTGTGGGGTAAATCATTCGGTTGCTCTCATGCCAAAAATTGAAGAGATGGTCACTAAATCAGGATTTGACCTAACAAAAGCCGACTTTTTCTCGGCAGTAGTGGGTGCAGGCTCGTTTACTGGGATTAGGATTGGTGTTGCAACTATTAAGGCAATGTGTTTTGCTTTTGACAAGCCTTGTTTATCAATAACTTCTTTTGATACATTGGCATATAATGAACAAGGGGAAAAAGTTCTAGCGTTAATAGATGCAAAGCATAATGGCTTTTATGCATGTGGATATGATAATAACGAGGTGGTTTTAGAGCCTTGTTATATCGATAGAGAAAAGGTTAATGAACTTTTAGGTGAATATAAAGGCGTAAGTTCAACCAAAATAGACGGACTCGATTTAGAAATAGTCAGCGTTTCAAGAGGCTTAATAAACGCCATTGATAAAAAGGCAAACCAAATAAGCCACGACCTAGAGAGCTTAACACCGCTTTATGTCAGAAAAAGTCAAGCTGAGGAAGGCAGATGAAAATAGTCGATTTGGTTTGTTCTGACGTTGATAGAATAGTTGATTTGTATAAAGACAACTTTGCTGATGGCTGGAATAAAAACATGCTAGAGAGTGCGTTTAATTCGGGCAGGTTTATATGCTTAGGCATGGAGGAGGATAATAAACTTATAGGAATTATCTCTTGTTCGGTTACCGATTACGATGCTGATATAGAGGGAATAACTATAGCGAATCCTTTCCGTCGCAATGGCTTTGCAAAGGCACTCTTAGGGCTTTTGGAAGTTAAACTTAAACAAAAGAATATAGAAAAAGTTTTTCTAGAAGTTAGAGAAAGTAATATTTCTGCAAAAAATTTATACGCTAATGCAGGTTATAAACAAATAAGCGTAAGAAAAAAATATTATAGCGACGGGGAAGACGCCGTGATTATGGCAAAGGAGTTATAATTATTTTGCAAAATAAAAACCTTTCCACAAAAGAAGATAGACAAATTTTGTTTTTACACGGCTATTTATCTAGTGGAAAAAGTTTTTATAATCAGTTATCCTATTTTTCAAGGGATTTTGAAGTATTTGCCCCCGACTTAAAAGGTTTTGGGGGAAACTTGGATATGCCATATCCCTATTCGCTCAACGATTACGTTGATGAAGTGGCAGAATATATTTATAAAGAGGGCATAAAAAAGCCACACGTAGTTGCGCATTCGTTCGGTGGACGGATAACTATAAAGGGCGTTGCCACAAAAACGCTTGATTTTAATAAGATTGTTTTGACGGGTTCTGCTGGTTTAAAACCAAAAAACACCTTAAGAAAAAGAGTTAATAAAATGTGTTTTAACATTGCCAAAAGGTTTGTTAAAAAAGAAAAACTCACAAGGTTTTATTCTTCAGACTATTTAGCTTTAAATAACGTAATGAAACAAAGTTTTGTCAAAATAGTTAACGAACACCTTGACGAGTATTTGAAAGATATAAAAAATCAAACGCTTATCATAAACGGCGACTTGGATAAGGAAACGCCACTTTACATGGCGAAAAAATTAAACGATAATATCTTAAACAGCACTCTTTTGGTGTTTAAGGGTTGTTCACATTTTTGTTTTTTAGATAAACCAAACAAGTTTAATATGGAGGTAAAGGAGTTTATACTCTCGTAGCATATGTTCCCATTAGAAGTAGAAAAGTTTTTTGAATTATTCATAGGCAATCAATTGTTTGCCTATGCGTTCTTATGCATATTAAACACGGTTTTGGTGTTTTTATCGTCAATGAAATTCATTTTAGTTTTGCAACAATGTAATTACAGGGGAAAAAGATTTTTTGGCTGGCTTTCTCATAAAGATACCCCGTATATGTCAAGGCTAATGCTTTTATGTTTGTTGGCATTTTTATTTTTCTGTGTGCTAAATATGACCTTCGTGTCGCTTGTTGGCGAAGCGTTTGCTTCTTACGTAGGTTTTGTGTCGTATATTTTGTTCGCGATAATGTACATCAATTCTGAAAAGCACATAAATGCAAAAATTCCATTAAAAAAGACAAAAAGGCTCATTAGACTTTGCTTTACCTATATAATTTTACTTTTGGTTGCGACTTATGGATTGATTTATCTATTGAACTACCTTGCGTTCGTAATCGATAACGACGTGTTTGCAATTTTAAGGTTTTCTGCCATCTGTTTAATGCCTTTGCTAATACCTGTAATCTTGTTTTTGGCATACTTGATAAATGAGCCTATAGAACTTCTTATTAGAAAGTATTATATAACACGGGCAACTCAAATTTTAGATAATTCTTCTGTGATAAAAATAGGAATTACCGGTAGTTTTGGTAAAACCAGTGTAAAGGAAATATTAAAGACTTTTTTAAGCCAAAAATATAGAGTATTAGCCACTCCACGTTCTTTTAACACACCACTCGGCATAGCAAGAACGGTAAATCATTTAGACAGCACTCACGATATTTTTATTGCAGAAATGGGTGCAAGGCAGAAAGGGGATATTGAGGAGCTGGCTCGTTTTGTTAAACCAGCTTTTGGAATTTTAACTGGTGTAAACAATCAGCACCTTGAAACTTTTGGAAGCATAGAAAATACAATGAATACTAAGTATGAGTTGTTTGAATGTTTAGGGGAAGACGGTATTGGAATATTCTCGTGTAACAACCAAAACGCAGTTGAGCTTTATAATAGATATAATGGAGAAAAATATTTTGCTGGCGTTGACAGAGAAGATGCATTGGTGTGTGCCAAGGATATTAAAGTCGATGAAAAGGGAACGACTTTTACTCTGGTTATAGACGGACAAAAGGGAATAAAATGTTCAACTATATTGTTGGGTACTCATAGTGTAAAGAATATCTGCTTGGCTTCGGCTGTGGCATATAAGGTCGGCATGTCACCAAAAGAGATTGCTCAGGGTATTTCTAGGATTCAGTCGATAGGTAATAGACTCGAACTTGTACCAAACAATAAAAAAATTATAATAATCGATGATAGTTATAACTCGAACGAAGAGGGAATTAAGTCTGCTATGGAGGTTTTGGATAACTTTAAGGGCAGAAAAATAGTTTTAACACCAGGGCTAGTGGAACTTGGTAAGGTTGAAAATCTTGTCAATTATGAGTTTGGGAAAACACTCGCAAGTCATTCCGACAAGGTAATAGTCGTTGGCAAACACAATGCTGAAATGATTATTAAAGGGCTTATTGATGCTGGCATGGATAAGGAAAATATCAAGTTTGCCAAAAACTTAAATAAGGGCAACGAGATTTTAAACGAAATGCTAGAAGAAGGTGACGTAGTTCTATTTGAAAACGACCTTCCAGATAATTACAACTAGTTTTATAGATACTTTAGACAAAATAATAAAAACACCAAAGCGAATAAAAATGTGGAGGTGTTTTTTTTAATGAAAAATATAGCAGTGTTTTTTGGTGGGCAGTCGGTTGAGCACGATATATCGGTTATAACAGGTGTTATGACCATAAATTGTATCGACAAAGATAAGTTTTCAGTTTTGCCCATTTACATAACTAATGACGGAGAGTGGAGAACAGGCGAAAGTCTATTTGATATTGATGAGTTCAAGGATATAGACCTTAAAAAATTAAAAAAAGTAACTATCATAGGTGGGGATAATGCCCTTTATCAAGTTAAAGGCAAAAAGTTAAAGCAAATAGATAAGATTTATTGTGCTATAAACTGCTTGCATGGAAGACGTGGAGAAGACGGCGCGCTTGCAGGACTGCTTTCCATGTCAAACATTCCACTTGCAAGTCCGAATATGTTATCGTCTAGTGTGAGTATGGATAAGAGTTTTACAAAGCTCATTCTAAAAGCTATAAACGTTAAAACGTTAAAAAGCGTTACTGTAACTAGCAAAGCGCAAGTAAACGAAGTGCTTAAAAAACTGGACTTTCCAGTGCTTGTTAAACCTACTTTTTTAGGTTCGAGCATAGGCATAACTAAAGCAGAAGATAAAGAGACCTTAATATATGGCATACAGAATGCCCTAAAGTATGGCGAGAGTGCGATAATAGAACCTTTTTTATCAAGCGTTACCGAGATAAACTGTGCAGTTTATCGTGACGATAAGGGGATAATCAATCTTTCTGAGTGTGAAAAGCCAATTTCTCGAGCAGATATCTTGTCTTTTAAAGACAAATATCAAGAGGGAAAGAGAGAGTTTCCAGCAAATATCGAGATAAAATATTCAAAAAAGATTAAAGAAACGGCAAAAAAGATTTATGAATGGTTGGGCTTTGATGGGGTTATAAGGATAGACTTTTTTATTTATGACGGCGAGGTTTTAGTAAACGAAATAAATTCCGTTCCCGGATCTCTTTCATACTATTTGTTCGGAGACACGAAAAAAAGTTTTATGAATATGTTAACAAGTTTAATAATGTCGGCAGAGAGAAAATATCTAAAAGATTTAAATTTTGTAAGGGAATATAATTCGGGAATATTAACTTCGTTTGGAAGCAAGGGCGCAAAACACTTGTAAAATAAAAAATTATATGGTAAAATACTTTGGAAGAATTAAGGAGAAAAACTATGGAAAAAATTAAAATGAAAACCCCACTCGTCGAAATGGACGGGGACGAAATGACCAGAATTTTATGGCAATGGATTAAGGATATTTTAATTTGTCCTTTCGTTGACCTAAAGAGTGAATATTATGATTTAGGACTTGTTGAAAGGGATAAGACCGACGATAAAGTAACGGTTGACAGCGCCAACGCAACTAAGAAATACGGCGTTGCAGTAAAGTGCGCAACAATCACGCCAAACGCACAAAGAATGACCGAATACAACTTAAAGAAGATGTATAAGAGTCCTAACGGAACTATCCGTGCTATGCTTGACGGCACAGTTTTCCGTGCCCCAATTTTAGTGGATGGAATAACACCTTATATCCCAACTTGGAAAAAACCAATCGTCATTGCAAGACACGCTTATGGCGACGTGTATAAGGCTGTGGACGGTTCTGCAGGTGCAGGAAAGGCTGAACTAGTGTTCACCGATAGAGAGGGCAACGTTACCACAAAGACTATTCACGAATTTAACGATAACGGCGTGGTTATGGCTATGCATAACACCGATAAATCAATCGAAAGTTTTGCGCGCGCTTGCTTTAATTATGCACTCGATATGAAACTTCCACTTTGGTTCTCAACCAAGGATACCATTAGCAAGGTTTACGACGGCAACTTTAAGGCTATCTTTGAAAGAATTTATCAAAACGAATATAAAGAAAAGTTCGAAAAGGCTGGCATAGAATATATGTACACCCTTATTGACGACGTGGTTGCAAGAATCGTTAGAAGCGAAGGTGGAATTGTTTGGGCATGCAAGAACTATGACGGAGACGTTATGAGTGATATGGTTGCAACGGCTTACGGAAGCCTTGCAATGATGACCAGCGTTTTGGTTTCTCCAGACGGCGTTTACGAATATGAAGCGGCACACGGCACGGTTACTCGCCACTATTATAAATACATCAAGGGCGAAGAAACTTCAACAAACCCTGTTGCAACTATCTTTGCTTGGTCAGGGGCTTTAAGAAAACGTGGTGAACTCGACAATCTTCCAGACTTAATGGATTTTGCTGATAGACTTGAAAAAGCAACCATTTCAACCATTGAAAGTGGAGAAATGACAGGGGATTTAGTTGGTTTATTCAAAAAGGACGGCGTAACCCCAATAAAACTTAACTCTCAAGACTTCTTAAAGGCAATCGCAAAGAGAATTTAATAAAAGACTAAAATTAAAGGCTAACGGAAATTTCCGTTAGCCATTTTTTTAATCATTTGTAATATTTTTTATAAAGTCTATAAAAACAAGAATAGTCGTTAAATCCACTTTCTAACGATGCTTTTGTGAGTGGTTGCCCAGACTGAATTAGTTTGTTTGCCACCGAAAGCCGTTTTTTGATTATATATTGGTATATGGAAATATTGACTTCTTTAGAGAATTTATGCGAAAGAGTTGAAGGCGAAACGTAAAGCCTTTTTGCAATACTTTCTACCGAAAGGTTTTCAGCAAAGCATTGGTCTATGATATCGAGTGCTTGGCTTACGATAGGGGAAAACTTTAGGCTTTTTGATATTGCCGAAGAAGAATATTGCTTTATATAGATAAGTAACTCAACTAAAGCCGATTTTATAAACAATTTTTTGTCGTTTTCACAAGTGTCGCTTTTCACCATTTCAATTATTCGTTGAAAAACCGAACTAATTTTTTCGTTAGGCGAAACGATTACCTTAATTTTGTCCATAACCTTTTGAACGAGACTTGCAATTTCGCCTCTATCATAAAACCCTAAAATACAGCGAACGTAAGTATCAGGCTCTGTCACTGAAAACTGATGAAAATGTTCTTTTGGTATTATCACGATACTGCCGTGAACAAGGTTGCATTGAACGTCTTTGGAAATTAAAAAAGAGTTGCCACTTATAAAAAAGACAAATTCATTATAATTGTGGAATTCTTGTTCTTTTATAGCAGGTTCGCCCTTGGCGTATTTTAAATGAAAATCATCAGTTTCAATATAGTATTCAAAAAGTTCTTCCATATCTTACCTTAAAAATAGTATAGCATACGTTTGCAGAAATTACAATGTTTTATGCAAAATTTACTATAGAACATTGTTTTACTTGCTGATATAATAAAGTTAAAGGAGAAAATTAAATGAATATTTTAAGGGAAAAACTTGAAAGAAAAGAAAAAATTATGGGAACTCTAGTAAGCCTTACAGACCCAGCGTTATGCGAAATCATGGGAAACGTTGGTTACGATTGCGTGTGGATTGATACCGAGCATACTTATATGAGCCTAAAAGAAGTTTTGTGCCATTTAAATTCTGCTCGTTCTGCAAATATTCCTGCAGTCGTTAGACTTGCTCAAAACGACTTAACAGAAACCAAAAGGATTTTGGAAATGGGGCCGGACGGAATAATTTTCCCTATGGTAAAGTCGTCAAAAGAAGTTATGGAACTAATTGAAATGACCTTGTATCCACCAGATGGAACAAGGGGATTTGGTCCACTTCGTGCCATTGGTTACGGGCAAACTGATGCAAAAGAATACGTTAAAAAGAAAAGTTTTGATTTGTGCAGATTTGTTCAAATTGAACATATCGATATGATAGAACAATTAGAAGAAATCGCTAAAATGCCTTATATTGACGGCTTTATTTTTGGACCTAACGATTTGTCAGGGTCTTTGGGCGAGTTTCTAAACGTTTTTGGAGAGACAACGCTTTCAAGTATTAAACGTGCCGTTAAAATTGTTAAAAAGCACGGAAAATATATTGGGCTTGCAGGTGGAATAAGTGATTTTGAAATAAAAACTTGGTCAAAGTTCGACTTTGATATGTTATTTTTAGGCGCTGATTGGTGCTTTATTTACAGCAAGGCAAAAGAAACGCTTGAAAAAATGAGAAAGGAAAATATGATTGAGGAGAAATAGTATGTATTACGATATGGATATGACACAGATAAACGATGGGTTAACCCAGACTGCCGCCTGTGCAAGTGCGGTCGTTTACGATAAGGCAAACGGGCTTATCTTCGTTGCATATTTGACGGGTATTCCAAAGCATTACGGAGAATCAACGGGGAAATTATGCTTGTCAATTTTTCCACCATCTCAACCAGAGAACATTCGCCATCGTGTAATTGATATAGGGGTGGGAGAATCTCGTGGGTTATTGTGTAATGCACATTATCTCGTGGGCGATGCAAAAACGAGAATGGTATTTTCCACGTCTAAAGGGGAACTTGCCACCTATTATCGAGATTATGATTTTTATACCGATACAATTTCGGATAGAAAAGAAATGTTTTTACGAACTAAAAAGGGCAACGTGCGATTAAATGCAAGTTCTTATGCAGAATACGTTAAGGAACAAGGGCTTTGCTATAAAGAAGGCCCAAACCCAATTATAAATAAAGTCGTTACCTATAACGGCGAAATATACACGTCCGTTTCTTGTGACGGCGAGGGGTATGCTATTCTTTGTAAAATAGAAGATAACGTATTAGTGCCTTTTGCAATCTGCCCTGAACTTATGACTTATGAGTTTAGGTATATTATAAACGATAAAGGAATATTCGCAATGTATCGCTTTCCACCAGACGACCACGGAACAGGGCATGCGGCGTACACGGTGTCGATAGACAACGGCAAGACTTGGAACACCAAAATTTTTGCTGACGGCGTTCAATCAAGACCTGATATTATAGAGTATTATGGCAAACCACTTATAGTCTATAATTACAAGAGTGAAAAGCCTATCGACAACTTTCCACAAATGCACAATTTTAGAAACGCCATTAAAATAGTTTATGAAGGAAAAGTAATCTTCGATTTCTTCACAAAATACGGCATAGTAGAATATGAAGTGGTGGACGTTTGCAAAGACTTATATATTTGCTTTTCTAACTGCCCACAAGCCTTATCCACTGAAAACGGTGGGGCGTGGCAAGAAAACGGACACCCAGTTGAACAGGGCAAAGAAACAATCCAATGGGCAAAAATCGGTTATCTACTAAAATAAAATCGCTTTTTAACGACAAAGAAAAAAGGTCGCAAAAAGCGACCTTTTTTTGTTTTGAAAAGATTTAATTTTTATCCAAAGTCGTGTCTATTGCAAAAAATATTGTTTTTTTCTAAAGCACAAATTATATTTATAAAATGGGGATTATATCCCCTTAATAAAAAAGATTATAACCCCCATAATATAATATGTCAACAGTTAGGGGGGCGAAATGTTTAAATTTGATAAATTATTTTTAACGATGGATAAAAAAGGAATTTCTACTTATAGATTGAGAGAAGAGTGTGGTATAGATAGCAAAACTGTTCGTAGATTAAGGGCAAACCAAAACATTGAAATGAAAACACTTGACAGGATTTGTGCTTTTTTGGATTGCAAAATAGAAGACGTTGTGTAGTTTATAAAAAATTAAAACAAAAGGCTGACGGGATTTTCCCGTCAGCCTTTTAACTTATAACTGCATTTCACTTTATTAAATTTTTATATTAAGGCTTGGATAAGCGATTTTATTGCAAGGATTAAAAGAATAATTGCGCCGACGTAATCGGCGTATTTTCCAAAGGCGCACCCAAGTTTTTGACCGAGAAGAAGGGCAACCCCAACAATTATAAAGGTTAAAACTGCAATGACCAAAACTGCAAGGAAAACCGAGAAAGATAGGTTTACGAAAGTGATGCCAACCACAAGTGCATCTATGCTGGTTGCAACGCCTTGTAAAAGCAAGACAGGTATTGTTAAAATTGCCGTTTTTTCCTTTTCGCTATTTTCTTTTTGTTCACTTAACGTGCAGACGCACTCTCTTTTTTCCTTGATTATATCAATAAAGATTTTGCCCGATAAAATAAAGAAGATTGCACTTGATAAAAACCCTGCGATTTTACCTATAAGAGAAGAAAAAAGACTGCCGATAAAAAATCCAATGAGTGGCATTATGCCTTGAAATATGGCAAAGGCAATGGGCATAGCCCATTTACGCTTTGTGGTCAGCGTGCGCTTATAGGTGGAACAATTTGAGATTGTTACGGCAGAAGCGTCCATTGCAAGCGATATTGCAATTAGTATAATATCGTATAATTTCATAACAAAAAGTATATTAAATTATATTGATTTTGTCAATGAAAATATGATATTATATATAAAAGGAAAACGAGTATGATAAAAATAAGCAAAGAGTGGGATGAACTTTTAGAAAAAGACTTTTCTTCAGAGAGTTATCTAAAGTTAAGAGAGTTTTTGAAGGAAGAATATTCCACAAAGACAATTTATCCGTCCATGTATGATATCTTTAACAGCATGAAAATCACTGCATTTAACGATATCAAGGTTGTGCTTTTAGGGCAAGACCCATACCATAATGAAGGGCAAGCAATGGGCTTATCTTTCTCTGTGCCAAAAGGCAAGGACTTGCCACCATCTCTTGTCAATATGTATAAGGAAATCAACGCTGAACTTAGTATTCCTATAAGTAAGTCTGGAGATTTAACGAGTTGGGCAGAACAAGGCGTGCTTTTACTCAACACCGTTTTGACGGTTAGAGAACATCAACCAAATTCGCATAAGGGCAAGGGTTGGGAGTTTTTTACAGACAGCATTATAAAAAAGATATCCGACAAAAGAGAGGGCGTTGTGTTCTTGCTTTGGGGCGCAAACGCAAGGAGCAAAAAGAACTTAATCGATGCATCTAAACATTTGATTTTAGAGAGTGTGCATCCAAGTCCGTTATCTGCATACGGTGGATTTTTTGGGTGTGGGCACTTTAAGAAAACTAACGAATATTTAATTAATATGGGCAAAGCGCCTATTGATTGGAGTGTATTATGAAATACGTTGTAATTTTAGGGGATGGAATGGCTGATTATCGCCTTTCAACTTTAGACAATAAAACGCCACTTATGGTTGCAAAAAAGCCTTTTATTGACGGATTGGCAAAGGTCAGTCAAGTTGGACTCGCTAAAACCGTGCCTTGTTCAATGAAACCGGGCAGTGACGTTGCAAACCTTTCGGTTTTAGGTTATAACCCAAAAGAGTGCTATTCTGGTCGTTCGCCATTAGAAGCTGCGTCTATTGGCATTGAATTGAAAGATAGCGATATCACGGCAAGGGCAAACCTAGTGACTGTATCAAACGAAGAAAACTATGCTGACAAAACTATGATAGATTACAGCGCTGGCGAAATTAGCACGGCTGAGGCAAAAGAGCTTATTGAATATCTTGCAAAAGAGTTAAACAACCAAAAATATAAACTCTATGCAGGAATTAGTTATAGACATTGTATGGTTATAGATAATGGCAGTTTAATGGGTGACTTAACTCCACCACACGATATCACGGGCAAGCCAGTAAAAGACCACTTGCCAAAAAGCCAAGGGGGAAAAGAACTTTTAGAGATAATGAAAAAGTCTTACCAATTGCTAAAAAATCACCCTGTAAACCAAAAGAGAATTGCACTCGGCAAAAACCCAGCCAACTCGTTGTGGTTTTGGGGGGACGGCACAAAACCTAACCTACAAAACTATTATGAAAAGTTTGGCATAAAGGGTGGAATTATATCTGCAGTTGATTTACTAAAAGGCATAGGCAAACTTGCTGGAATGCGCGTTATTGAAGTGGAGGGTGCAACGGGAAATTACGACACTAACTTTGCTGGAAAGGCAAATGCTTGCTTAGAAAATCTTAAAGATTTAGACTTCGTATATTTGCATATGGAAGCGCCAGACGAGTGTGGTCACCATGGCGACACCAAGAATAAAATCTATTCAATCGAGCAGATTGATAAAGTGGTCGAGACTATCGTGTTAGGCTTAAGAGATATGGGTGAAGACTTTAAGATTTTAATTGCACCAGACCATCCAACGCCAATTTCTATTATGACGCACTGTTCTGACCCTGTTCCATATCTTATCTATGATAGTAGAAAAGACTTTGAGGGTGTTGATAGTTACGATGAAGAAAATGCTAGAAGTACGGGCAATTATATTGAAGAAGGATATACTTTAATCAACAAGTTGTTTGATAAATAAATTATGGCTTAAACAGATAAAAGCAGATGGATTTTCCCATCTGCTTTTTCTATAAACTTTTTAGAAATTCATTAAGTAATTTTTTTTGTTCTTCTGTTAAATTTGAAATCTTTATACAATCACAAAAATTAAAATCTTTATTTTGCACAAAAAATTCGCCAAGCGTTATTCCTAGTCCTTGACAAATATATCCTAGATATTCTACGGTAGGACTTTTTTCGCCCTTTTCAAGCTGGTAAATATACGTTGGTGAAACTCCTGCAAGGTTTGCAAGCTGATTTCTATTCATATATTTTTGCTCTCTCAACTCTTTTATTCTTTTTCCTACTTCTTTTGCTTCCATAATAACCCCTTTCTTTTAATTATGGTTAGATAAAATTGATACTATAGTAATATTATAACTCTTTTTTACTTGTGTGATACAAACTATTGTGTTATAATAAAAACACTACAATTAAAGAGGAGAGTGTAAATGAAAAAAATTTTCAAGTTAACAGTAATATTTGTTCTTTCAATACTTGCAACTTTAAGTTTTGTGGCTTGTAAAAAAGATATGAGTGAAGTGCTTTGCGTTCACAAATGGGTGGAAACAAATACTGTGATCGGCACTTGTTCAGTTGAGGGCAAGAAAGATTATAAATGTTTAAAGTGTGATGAGACAAGGAGTGAAAGTATGGGCTTTGGCGAGCATACCACTGAACAGGTTTTTGATGGAGAATACCATTGGCAAGTTAACACTTGTGAACACGAAAATACTCCTGAAAAAATTGCGCACTCATTAACGGACGGCGTTTGCGAATGTGGTTTTTATTCGATTGATAAAATTGTTGAAAACTACAATGCGTTAACTGTTTTTCAACAAGACACGAATATTCGCGTTGAAATTGATGTAGATGGAGAAATCTATTTTAACTTAGACTTTAAAGATAACGTTATGAAAGCTGAGGGCAGAGAGATGGCTATTCGCTACATTGTTTTTGAAGACGGATATTTGTATGGCTGTAATCTTGAAAATGAATGGTCCAAAATGCAGGCAACTGAACTTTTTGGAAACGAAATAAAGCTTGTCAATATTTTTACCGAAATGCTACACGTTAATCCGATTGTGAATCTTTTAGATATAGACTTTAATTGGATTGAAAACAATAAATGGGAAGGAGTCTTTGAAGGTGGCGGAGCAGAAGGAAAACTAACAGTTAGTGTCGATAATGGAAAGATAAAGCAAATTGACCTCGTTAGATTTGACTCTAACGTAGATAATTTGCTTAATTTGACCTTTAGTTATGGTACGGCAGAAGTTGGTGAAGTTCCTGAAATTGATTATGATAACGTTAATGGTGGTGGCAACACCGACGGACCAGACTCTCCAAATTATACTTTTGAACAAATAGTTGATAAGTTTGGAGAATTATATATTTTTGGAAGCGACCTAAATCTAGTTATGACAAATCAATCAGATTATGGTTATGGAGTTGATATAGGAACAACGGGTTATTTTAAAAATGACGTTTTTTATCTTGAACCAATGTTTTATTTAAACGAAGACTCAATTGCTGTAACTGGTGGAAGATGGATTATATTTGATGGCTCTTACGTTTATTTTGCAGATAAAGATTATAAATTAGTTGGAAATTCTGAATTGCGTGAGTTCGCAAAAACGCATACTAATCAAGAAGTTATGGATTATATAAACGACATTCCGTTTGATTGGAAGAGATTTACTTTAGAAGAATTTGCTGATTACGTTTCGTGTGATGATCCACAAAAAATTCATTTCTTCCCAGCAGTAAATTATGGCCCTACTATTAAAGATATTTTGGGAGATGGCATAGAATATGAGTATTTAGGCGACAATACCTGGCAAGGCTTTGGAGACGTTTTGAACTCAACAAATATGGAAATTTCAGTAACAGCTGATGAGTATGGCAGAATTACCAAAATAGAGCATTATCAAAATGGTAAATTCCTATCCAGATTTATTTATGAGTATGATAACGCGCAACTTCCTGAACTACCTGATTATAAACAAAGCGATGAAATTTCTTTTGAACAAATCCTTGAAAGTTATAATGAACTTAAGGTTTTTGAAAACGGGCAAAATTATACCGTTTCTATAAGAATGGAAGACGATGAAGAAGATTTAGCAATTTTTATCGTGGAAGACGACGTTGTTAAGGCTGAGGTTTATGAAAGTGGCATTTGCTATATGCTAATCGAGGGCAATATTGTATATATGTCTAATAACGAGCGTTGGCAAAAAGGCGACAAAGATGAATTTTTTGCAGAAACGTTTGGTGATAAGGGCAATACTATTGGTGGGCTTATTGAATATCTATATTTCTACGATGACACTTTGATTTTGCCTGAGGTCGATTATGAAAAAGTGGATATTAACCAATGGGCTTGTGAATTAAATGAAAAAGACTTAAAAGTGGTTGTCTTTATAGAAAATGGAAAGGTTAAAAGGGTTGAGCACTTTAAAAACTCTAATGGTGAAAGATTATGGGCATTTAATTTTACCTATGGTGACGCTGACGCTGGAGAAGTCCCAACACCTGATTATGAAAATGCTGAGGAAATGTTCCACCCTAGCAATACTCCTATCGACCAAAATTTGGTAGAAATACTTAACAATATGGATAATATAAAAGCTTTTGATGAAGACAACAACATAAAATTTAAAGATTATTTTTATGAAAATTCAGAATGGTTGTTGACCGAACAAAGATGGATTAAGGGCAATTATATTTATTCTCCTGAATTTTTGTGGGATGACGGAGTTTCTTCAATGCACGTGTGGGAAGCGTGGCTTATTTTAGATGGCGATAAAGTTTACTTTGGTAACAATAGTGAAAACTCGGAACTTTTGTTTAACCAATTTAATGCTCAAGACTTTGCAAACGCTATGTTTGAAAGTGATTCAATAGAAGATGCAAAGCTTATGAGTGGTGGGGTGTTAAGGTCTGTAAGGTCTTTTATCCATTATGATCAAGAGGGCGTTGAATATACGAAGATTGAAGATAATAAGTGGCAAAGCACCGTTGATGGAGAGATAATCACCGTAACTGTGGAAAACGAAATGGTGGTTGAAATTCTTTACGTGGAAGAGGATACTAACGAGCCTATTGAAAAAATAGTTTTTGAATATGGTACGGTAGAGTTGCCAGAAATTCCTGATTATAAAACTGAATAAATTTAATTTTCGACAAATAAACCACCTGAACCTTTTCAAGTGGTTTATTTTTATGTCATAACTATCCTAAAACGTTCATAAAAATAATTGAACAAACAAAAAGGAGAAATGTTATGAACGAAAAATTACAGTACGCATCTATGCTTGAAATTCCAGTCAGCACTTGTAGTGTTAGCAGTGTTAAGCCAAAGAGAAAGAGATTTACTCGTAAAAAGAAGGTAAACGACGAGCAGATTAAAGAACAGTTACTGCAAAAAATTAACGAACAAGACTCGTTCGAGGAGCAAAATTTTTCTCAAAGCGAGTCGGTGGAGGAGCAAGCTGAATTAAGCGTGGCGCCAAGCGATATAGAGCAACCTGAATCTACTGTTAACGTACGCCAGTCTAAACCGAAAAAGAAAGGTCTTGGCTTAGTGGGTGTTCAGCTTGCAATAATAGGCGTTTTAATAGTAACGATATTTTTAACCAACGCTGTTTATGAAAATAGTGGCATAAACGTTTTTTTGCGAGGCGTGTTCGGCACGGAAACGGCTTCTATAGACAATAGAGAATTTGATGACTTTACACCTATTATTTCTATGGGCGATAACTACGAGTTAAAGATTGAAGAAGGGGTAATTTCTTTTGCTGGCGAGGGTAGTGTGTACTCAGCTTGCGACGGTGTTGTAACCAGCGTTATTAAAGGAGAAGACGACAAGTTTTCTTTAGAAATCATGCATAGTCCTAACTTTAAGAGCATAATTTCTGGCGTTGAAAGAGTTTACGTCAAAGAGGGAGATACTGTGTTTGCCAAGATTCCGGTTGGATATCTAGAACCGGACGGAGCGACCATGTGCTTTACTGGAACTGATGGCGAAGTGATATCTGATTATCAAATTATAGATGATATGGTGGTATGGGCAGTATAAATTTATCCATTCACCCACTATTTTACCTTTTGGGATTTTACTATGCTATAACCGGTAAAATTTTGATTTTTGTAATTTGCACGGTGACGGCTGTCATCCATGAACTTGGACATTCTTTAGTCGCTGGAAATTTGGGATATAAATTAAACAAAATTACGCTTATGCCTTTTGGGGCAGTAGTTTCTGGAAATATAAATGGATTAAAGTTCAGCGATGAAATAAAGATTGCGCTAGCCGGTCCGATTATTAACCTTGCAGTCGGCTTATTGTTTATAGCATTTTGGTGGATTTATCCAGAATTTTATGCTTATACGGATATAATCGTCAGCACCAACTTGTCGATGGCAATAGTGAATTTGTTGCCTATTTTTCCACTGGACGGAGGGCGAATACTATTTTGTTTTTTTGCAGATAAAATAGGCTATGATAAATCGTTTATCGTAAACAAGGTAACGGGTGGAGTTTTTTCATTGCTTTTGTTAACCTTGTTTGTGGTCGGTTTAATTAAAGGAATGACAAACTTTTCACTTCTATTTTTTTCTTTGTTCGTATGTTTTGGAACTTTTAGCAGGGAAAGGGAAAACAAATACGTCAAGATATTTTCAGTTTTGTCAAAAGATAACTTAAAAAGAGGTATGCCGATTAAACGCTATGCAGTAGATAAGGATATTGAGATAAAAAAACTTGTTGGGATTTTGGATAGTCGCGCTGTGAACGAGTTGGTGGTTTACGAAAACGATAAAAAAATTCTTTCGCTCAGTCAAGAAAAAATTGAAAAAGTTATTGAACGAGCAAATATTTACTCAAAATTAAGTGAAAACTTGTGAGCTTTTAACTTTAAATAATCAATATGTTGTGGTCAAAAAATAATTATCGGCAAAATATAGGAAAGTGTGTAAAAAACTCTTAAAAATATTTAAAAATTTGTAAAAAACCATAAAAAAACTTGACATATAGTTGTAATTCTGGTACAATCAATTAGCATCTCGGTTTCGGGATGTTAATTTTTTGATGTTCGGAAGGTGCATTATGGCAGCAAAAGGCGCAAGACAAAAGATAACTCTCGCTTGCACAGAGTGTAAACAGAGAAATTACGATACTTTTAAAAACAAGAAAAACGATACTGAAAGATTGGAAATGCAAAAATATTGCAAATTCTGCAAAAAGCATACCACACACAAAGAAGCAAAGTAATTTTTACTTTGTTTCGTTTAGCCTTGTCTAAAAGTAAAAAATAAGGGGCGATAGTCATGAAAAAAGACAAAACCGTTGCTACTGGTGATTTTGTGGGGACACAAGAAACCAAAAAGCAAAATGATGTAAAAAAAGATAAGAAGAAAAACAAGAAGCCAAATATCTTTAAGAGATTTGGCGCAAAGGCTAAGGACGTTTTTTCTGAATTGAAAAAAGTTAGTTGGCCTTCTTTAGCTGAAGTTGTTAAGCAAACAGGAATTGTTTTGGCAGTTGTTTTTGTTTTTATGGTTGTTATTTTCGCATTTGACTTTGGTTTAACTGAGTTGTTGCGACTAATCACACCATAAAGGAGTTATTATAATGGCAGAACAAGCAAGATGGTATGTAATTCATACTTATTCTAGTTACGAGGCTATGGTTAAAGATAGTCTTGAAAAACTTATTGAAAATAACAACTTGCAAGAAAACATTTTTGAAATCAAGATTCCAACCGAAGAAACTTTGGAAGAAAAGGCAAACGGCAAGAAAAAAATCGTTGAAAGGAAGAAATTCCCTTGCTACGTATTCTTGAAAATGATTTATTCTAACGACATCTGGTATTTGGTAACAAACACCAGAGGTGTTACGGGTTTCGTTGGTCCACAAGGCAGACCTCTTCCTTTAACTGATGAAGAAGTTGCAAGAATGGGACTTGAAGAAGTTGCTGTTGAAATCGACTTTAACGTTGGCGATATCGTTCAAATCGTATCAGGACCACTTGAATCTTTCACCGGTGTTGTTATGAGTCTTGATGGTACGGCTCAAAAAGTTATGGTTAACGTTGAAATGTTTGGCAGAAAAACTGACGTTGAATTAAATTTCGTTCAAGTTAAAAAGGTTAACGTTTCAAGTGAAAACAGCGAGCAAGCATAAACATTATATATAATATAAAAGAAATAATCAAAAAATAAAAATACGAAACAATCGGCATAAAGCCGTTGTTATAAAGTGGGAGTTGCGTTAAATTTTTTTACACTGGCGCAACGGCAGTACCACCAAATGGAGGAAACAATTATGGCAAAGAAAGTAACGGCAATCGTTAAATTACAACTTCCTGCGGGCAAGGCAACACCTGGTCCACCGGTTGGTTCAACATTAGGTCCTCACGGCATCAATATTCCTGGTTTTACAAAGGAATTCAATGCTAAAACTCAAGACCAAGCTGGCCTTATAATTCCTGTTGTAATGACAATTTATCAAGACCGTTCGTTCACATTTATCTTAAAGACTCCACCAGCACCAGTTCTTATTAAGAAGGCTTGTGGAATCGAAAGTGCAAGTGCAGCCCCAAATAAAAATAAGGTTGCAAAAATTACCAAGGCTCAAATTGAAGAAATTGCAAAACTCAAGATGCCTGACCTTAACGCAAACACTCTAGAAAGTGCTATGAGCATGATTGCTGGCACAGCTAGAAGCATGGGCGTTGAAGTAATAGATTAAGAACATAGAAGTGGGAGGGTTTTTTTGCCCGAGTGTACCACAGGAGGTAAATTAAATGAAACACGGAAAAAAATATATTGATAGTATTAAAACTATCGAAGCAACAAAACTTTATGAAGTTAACGAAGCAATCAACGTTGTTTTAGATACAGCTAAAGCAAAGTTTGATGAAACAGTGGAACTTCACGTTCGTTTAGGCGTTGATCCAAAGCAAGCAGACCAACAAGTTAGAGGTGTTTTAGTTCTCCCTAACGGAACTGGTAAAAACGTTAAGGTTTTAGTTCTTGCTAAAGGCGAAAAGGCTGACCAAGCAAAAGAAGCAGGCGCAGACTTTGTTGGCGCAGAAGAAATGGTTCAAAAAATTCAATCAGAAAACTGGTTTGATTACGACGTTATCATTACAACCCCTGACATGATGGGACTTGTTGGTCGTATCGGTAAGATCTTAGGTCCTAAAGGACTTATGCCAAACCCAAAATCAGGTACTGTTACAATGGACGTTGCAAAGGCTATCAAAGATACCAAAGCAGGTAAAGTTGAATACAGACTTGACAAGAATGCAATTATCCACTGCGCTATCGGTAAAAAGAGCTTTGGAGCACAAAAGCTTCAAGAAAACTACGAAGCACTTATGGAAGCTATCGTTAAGGCAAAACCAGCAGCTGCAAAAGGTCAATACATCAAGAGTGTTTCTCTTGCAAGCACAATGGGCCCTGGCGTAAAAATTAACGCTAAAATTTAGTTGACAATTAAAATTTTTAGTGTTATAATTTCAAAGTAAACTAAATAGCCCAAGACAGTAGGTGTTAACTTGCTTAAATGCAGACCAACCGAGGCGGAAACTTTTTAAGGCTAATTTTATGCCCTTGTATTCCGTTTGGTGTGCAAGGGCATTTTCATTTAGGTTTAACCACTTTACTTAGTGGACAAACCATACATTAAATTAAGGAGGTATCAATCAGATGTCGGCAAATTTTGAAGCAAAAAAAGTAGTAGTAGAAGAAATTAAAGAAAAAATTCAAAATTCAAAGTCGGTTGTATTTGTTAAATTTAGTGGCTTAACAGTTGCTGAAGACACAGAACTCCGTCGTGAATTTAGAAAGAACAACGTTGAATACAAAGTTTTGAAGAATACCTTGATTCGCCGTGCGTTCAACGACCTTGGAATTACTGATTTTGACGAAGACTTGAACGGCCCAACTTCTGTTGCGTTTGGCGCAGATGAAATCGGTGCATCAAAAGTTATCGTTGAAGCAGCAAAGAAATATCAAGACAAAGTATCAGTTAAAAGTGCTTTCGTTGATGGTGGTAAAGTTGACGTTGCAGGTGTTCAAACATTGGCTGCAATGCCATCAAAAGAAGAACTCATTGCAAAAATGCTCGGTTCTTTACAAGCACCACTTACCAATTTTGTTGGCGTGCTTACGGCAATGCCACGTGGCTTAGTAGTTGCACTCAATGCAATTGCAGAACAAAAGGCTCAATAATAGCCTAAAAAAACAAAACAAATAAAAAAATTAAATTAAAAAATATAATTAAAAGGATTTAATGGAGGATACAAAAATGGCAGACATTCAAAAAATGTTAGAAGAAGTTAAAGGTATGACAGTTTTAGAACTTAACGAACTCGTTAAGGCTTTGGAAGAAGAATTCGGCGTTAGCGCTGCTGCTCCTGTAGCAGTTGCTGCTGCTCCTGCTGCTGCAGCTGCTGCACCAGTAGAAGAAAAGACTGAATTCAAGGTTTCTATCAAAGAAATCGGCGACAAGAAAATTGACGTTATTAAGGCTGTTAGAGAATTCACATCTCTTGGTCTTGGTGAAGCTAAGGCTCTTGTTGAAGCTAAGGGCGTTATCAAAGAAAGCGCTACCAAAGAAGAAGCTGACAAGATCATCGCTAGATTCAAAGAAGTTGGCGCTACTGTTGTTGCTGAATAATTTCAACGTAACAAACACAAAAATAAAGTGGACTTATTTAAGTCCACTTTTATTTTTAACTTTTGCGACATAAGTTTTATTATTTATGTAATAACTAATAAACAATAATAAAAAATTTGGAAATATAAAAGATAAAACTTGTATTTTTGCACAAAAAAAGTGTTAAAAAATATATAAGCATAAAAATTAATAAAGGAAAGGGCGTTACTTTATTGACAAAAACTATAAAATTCAGTAAAATATAATAAGATAAATATATTGGAGACAAAAAATGAATAGATTAAAGAAGATTGCTATTACAGCAATGTCACTTTTGATGACTTTTATCTGCACTATTAGTTTTGCAGGTTGTGCTGAAGATATTAGAGACGTTGACGTTAAAGTTTCAATTTATAATTTTTCTACTAGCAAAGTGGAAGATTACTCTTTTGATATTGAACTTTATGGACATCTTGCACCAGAAACAGTTAAATCTATTGCTGGTTTGATTGGTGATGGTTATTATAATGACACTGTTTTTTATAAAATGTCAAAGTACGATGACCAAATTATGGTTGGCGACCTCAAGTATAACCCAGAACTTGAAGAGAATGAAGGTTTTTATCTAAACGATAAAAAACCAACAATTAAAGGTGAATTTAAGTATGGTGGAACAACAGGTTCTAACCTCAAGAATAAAGAGGGTTCAATTGGGCTTTGGAGGAGCTGGGCTGCACAGGACAGCAGTTATAATGCAGGTAGCTCAGGTATGAAAACCGGTAGTGCAACTTGGTTTATGCCAACAAAAGCCATAACAACGTATGATGATTATTTCTGCGTGTTCGCTCAATATGACGTTAATGCTGAAAATAACAAGGCAACGTTTGATGCAATTAAAACAATGTTTTCAAGCGCTTCAAGATATGAAGAATTTGTTATTTATTATACAGGCGAATACGATAATTTAACTTTCCATTGCGTTAAAGCAGATTCATTTGTTCCAGAAGACATTAAAGATTTATTCGTGGCAGAAGCAAACTCAGCAGAACTTGTTTGCTATAACTATTACACAATCAAAGTTCCAATGACTTCTGAAGGGCTTGCTGCTGCAAAAATATCTAACGCAAAAATGGCTTAAATAAGATAACAAATAAAGGCTGTTGCTTTAATTAAAGCAACAGCCTTTTAGTTTGACTTTGTTATATTGCAAATCTTTTTATTTTGAGTGGTAAAGCAGAAGTATTCTACTTTATACTTGTTTTCTGTGCATTTATAAATAAGACCTATTTCTTCAAATTGTCTAAAAGCTGGAGGGGGCATTATCCCTAAAAAATCTCCAAAAAAACTATAGAGAAATTCCTTGTTTTCCTTAATACCATCATCAAGATATTCGCTTATATCTCCACCACAAAGCAATTCTTCTAAAAAAGCATAGCCAATTAAGTGTTCAGGCAACTCTTTAATGCAAAAATTTTCTGAGCGCGTTAAATCAACGTCGCCCTTAACCAATTTATCATTTTGCAAATTCCAAGAACAAGTTAGTTTGTGTTTAGCGATATCTAAAAATTCTTCGGCTGAAGAAAATCCGTTGTTAAAGGAATAGTCGCAAACCTCTTTTGAAAAAACTTTTTGAATTTTATTTTCTAACAGATAGCAATTTAAAAGTTTTTGTTTTCCCAAAAAACTTATTGCAACAAGATTTTTTCCTTGTAGCGTAAAGGGAGTAATCGTTGCACTTTCACTGCAAAAAGCAATAGTTTCTGCAAAGAAGTCATTTGGGGTTTCTATGGAAACTTTTAGTCCGTTTTCTTTAAACACAGTCACGACGGCATATGGGAATTTTTCTTGCGATAATATTTTAAAAGAAGAACTATCTTGTAAAAAATTAAACTCTATAAGATAACCACCTTTTAAGTCAACTATAGAAACGCCATTTGGTGGTGAAAATAAAAACCTTTCATTTAGGATAAAAGAAAGTGGAAAATGCTCAAAACCAAGAGGGCAAACTTCAATAAAAGAGTTGTAATTTGATATTTCAACTTGTTTTAACTTTTCATCAATTTCTCCAAAGTAGTTGCCATTTATTTTCAATACTGATGAAAACTTTGCACTAAAATAATAATACATTACCTTAAAATGTATGTATAATTTCACTTTATTATGTCAATAATTTTAACAAGGTTTTATCTCTTTATTTAGTTAAGCTATTAACTAATAAACTATATAAAAGTTAAAACACGTAAAAATAAGGGGGAATTATATGGAAAAAATTTATGGATACAAAGAAAAGGATATAGTGGGATTGGCAGAATTTTTGAAAGAAAGAGGAGGCGAGCCGTTAACTAACGTCTTTACAAAATACGCACTTATAAACGGCAAAGCAAAGGGAACTGTTAGGAATTTATACTATGCGCTTGCTAAAATGAGCAATACGAATAAGGATTTTTGCGATAAATATTTAGATGGTAAGCCTATTGAAATTAATAATATCATAGAATTCGATTATCAAGAAGAAAAAAAGCTTGTTAAAAAAATACTTACAGAAAGGCAATGTGGGAAGTCGGTTAGAAGCATTATAATGAATCTTGCAAATGGCGATGCAAAGCTTGCCCTTCGTTATCAAAACAAATTCAGGAACTTGCTTAAAAATAAACCTAGCCTAATTGCCGAGGTTGTTGGTGAAATTAAAAACGAGGGAAAAGGCGAAGTTTTAATTGTTACGGAAAAAAATGTTCAAAATGTTATAACCGACCAGCAATTCAATAGACTAAAAGCAGAAATAGACGCACTTATTGGTAGAATTTCACTAAAACTTAAAAAAGAAAACGAATACTTAAAAGAAAGAATAGGTGTTTTGGAAAATGAAAACTTAAAGTTAATTTCGCTTTTATACGGCAAAGAAAAAGCATCGGCCAAAAAGTATTTTAAACCCAGCACCCCAAAAGAATATATCAATTAATAAAAAGTGAACTAGCGAAAAACTTTACCCGAAAGTATGATAAAAATATTTTCGGGTATTTATTTTAATTGACTTAAGACCATAATAGGTATATAATACTAATTGCAACTAAATTGGTTGCAATTAGGGAGAAAAATGAAGTTATCATCAAAGACACATTATGGATTAATAGCTTGCCACGTTTTAGGGGTAAATTATCCCGAAAATTCGGTGAGTGCAAGCGTGCTTGAAAAACATATTGGTGTATCGGGCAAATATATTGAAAAGATTATGCGAATACTTTCAAATCGAAATATCGTAATGGCCAAACGTGGTGCAAACGGTGGATATTATCTCTCGCGTGAGCCTAAGGATATAACTATTGGGGAAATAGTTAGGGCGTTAGAAGACGATATGGAAATTATTGAGTGTGTAAGTAAGGAAAAGAACTGTAAGTGTTGTCCAACGAGTTTGGTTTGGAAAAAATTGTATGAGGGGATAAATAACTTGCTCGATTCAATGAACTTAGAACAAATGATAACCGGACAACTATAAAGGAGAAAAAATGCAAGAAAGAAAGATATATTTTGATCATGCTGCAACAACTCCCGTTTGCAAGGAGGCATTAGAGAAAATGTTGCCATACTTTACGGAAATTTATGGCAATCCAAACAGCCAGCACGCTTATGGCAGAGAAAGTGCAAAGGCAGTTGATGAAGCAAGGGATAGCATTGCACAAATTATAAACGCAAAACCAAGCGAAGTGTATTTTACTGCTGGTGGCACTGAAAGTGATAACTGGGCGCTTCGTGGCGTTGCAAACGCAAATAAAAATAAGGGCAAGCACATTATTATAAGTCCAATTGAACACGCAGCCATGATTGTAACTGCAAAAGCGCTTGAAAAGAATGGTTTTGAAATAGAGTTTATGAAAGTCGATAGCGAGGGTTTCGTTGACTTAGAACACTTAAAATCAATCGTTAGAAAGGATACGATATTCGTTGGATGTATGCTTGCGAACAACGAAGTGGGCACGATAGAGCCAATTAAGCAAATTGCAGAAATTGCACACTCGGTCGGTGCAGTTTGCTTTACTGATGCAGTACAGGCGGCAGGCGTTTTGAAGATTGACGTTAAAGAATTGGGTGTGGATATTATGAGTATGAGTTCACATAAGATTTACGGACCAAAGGGCGTGGGCGCACTCTATATTAGAAACGGCGTTAAAGTGGAAAGCATTTTAACTGGTGGACATCAAGAAAGAATGAAGCGTGGTGGAACAACTAACGTTCCTGCAATAGTCGGCTTTGCAAAGGCGTTTGAAATTGCAGATGCTGAACTTGATAAAAACTTTGAGTACGTCAGCAGTTTAAGAGACCATTTTATCGACAGGGTTCTTGCAGAAGTTCCGTTCGTTAAACTCAACGGACCAAGACAAAACAGACTTCCTGCAAACGCAGACTTTTCATTTAAGTTCATTGAAGGCGAATCCATTTTGTTTAGCCTAGATTTAGCAGGAATTTGTGTTTCATCAGGTTCAGCTTGTTCGTCAGGCTCATTAGAACCATCGCACGTTTTGTTGTCTTTAGGGCTTCCTGAAGAACTTGCGCACGGTTCGATAAGGTTCTCGTTTGGTAAACACAACACTATTGAAGAAGTTGATTACGCTGTTGAAACTATCAAGTCAGCAGTTAAAAGATTAAGGGATATGTCCCCACTATTTAAGGCAGAAGGAGAAATTAAGTATGTATAACGAAAAGGTAATGGAAGCGTTCAAAAATCCAAAGAATGTTGGTGAAATTGAAAATGCAAGTGGGGTTGGCACGGTTGGCAACGCAAGTTGTGGCGACATAATGCAAATTTCATTAAAGATTGAAAACGATATTATAGTTGACGCTAAATTTAAGACCTTTGGCTGTGCTGCTGCAATCGCAACGAGTTCTACCGCAACCGATATGATTATCGGTATGACCGTGGAAGAAGCCTTAAAAGTAACCAACAAAAAGGTGGTTGAGTGCTTGGGTGGACTTCCATCACAAAAAATTCACTGCTCTGTTTTGGCAGAAGAAGCAATCAAAAAGGCGATTGAAGACTATCAAGCAAAAAAGAACGCGTAAGGAATAAATCGACAAAATTTGCACATAATTCTCTTAAAAGGGGGATATTATGGACGACAAATTTTTATGTGGTGTTCTTTTAGGCATGCTAGGTGGCGCAGTTTTAGCAACAAATTCAGCAAAGGCTCGCCAAATGGTCAGAGACGGACAAGAACAAGTTAAACAAAAAGTTGAAGAAATGAACAAATCTTCAAAAAAAGAAAATAGAGAATAACAAAAATGGCAGAGTTTTTGCTCTGCCATTTTTTGTTAAAACCATTGCATTAAACTAATAAAATGTGGTATAATAAGCAAGTGGAAAGATTTTTATGTTTAGACATAGGGAATAAGAGGATAGGCATTGCCGTTTCCGACCCGTTTAACAGTTATTCTTTGCCGGTTGAAACTTATAATAGAAAGAATTTGAAAACCGACTTAGAAAAGATTGAAAGTCTTGTAAAGGAAAAGGGAGCGACGGCGCTTGTTTGTGGGCTTCCTGTGAACTTTGATGGAACGCCTTCTATTCAAACTGAGCGCGCAAAGTTTTTTATTGACAGGTTAAAAGAAAAACTAAACGTGGAAATTTTTGAAGTGGACGAGAGATGTACCACTTGTGAAGCAGAAGATACGCTTATTGAACAAGGCAAGAGCAGAGAAGAAAGAAAAAAGTTTGTGGATAGCTTGGCAGCAGCATCTATTCTACAAGGTTTTTTGAATGATAAAAATAAAAAATAGAAATATAAGGAGAACTATTATGAGTGATAAAGAAAAGAAATGTACTTGTGGTTGTGATGAACACGAATGTGACTGTAATGAACATGACCACGAATGTGATTGTGGCTTAGACGATGATATCGTTGAACTTACAACCGAGGATGGAAAGAAGCTTAAATTTTATTTCGTAGGAACGATTGAATATAAGGGCAAGAATTATTCAGCATTTGAACCTGCTGAACAAATTGATGGAATTGAAGATGATGACCTTATTATCTTTGAACTTTCTGGCGATGATGAAGAAACTGCTGACCTTCTTCCTGTAGAAGATGAACAACTTTTAGACGAAGTTTTTGAAGAATTCTGTAAAGTTTTGGAAGAAGACGAGCTTGCTGATGAAGCTATGAGTTTGGAACCAGATGAAAACTAATTAAAAAACTGAACGAGCGTTGATAAAAAGAATTTTTCTGATTATCAACGTTCTTTTTTTATTTTTTTAGTAGAAAAATTTTTACATTTTATATTGACAAAATGCAAATTTGCCTATAAAATAGTAGTACAAAAATAAAGGAGATACTTATATGGCAAAAAGAAAAAAACAAAAATTTAACAATCTAGATTTAATCGCAATTGTTTTAACCGTGGCAACTCTTGTAATGCTATTTTTACCAAATTTAGTATATGATTTTACCGTAAACGTTAATTTGGGTGGCTTTGGTCAATATAATGGTGGCGAGGTTGAAAAAATTAACGGAATAAAGGCAATCTTCGGGTTTGGTCCAGAGGATAGTGAAACAAAATATACGTTATTTAGTTTCTTGTCTCTCTTAGCATATTTGTTGCCTATTGGTGCTTTAGTTTTAACAAAATTATTTAAAAACAAATTGGGCAATATTTTGGCATTAGCGTGTTTTGCAGCGTCTGCAGTGTTTTTCTTCATTTTACCATCTTTCGTGGTTTATGCAGAAGATGTTGTCGGTGTTTTAGCATACCAAAAAGTTGGCGCAACTCTTGGCGTTGGTGCAATAATTGCCGGAATTTTATCTAGCCTTAATGCACTTTTAACTTTGCTAAAAATAGCTAAATAAAAATTAAAAATAGAAATTGTTATTTTTCAACGCAAAAGCGTAAATTTTAACAATGTAAAATCAATGGTAAAAAATGTATGTTAAAAATTTTCAAAAAATTTTTAAAAAGGGGTTAAAAACACTTTACAAATATTGTCGAAAGTTGTATATTATACCTGTCGAAAGCAAAAGTGCTTTTGATAAGCAAATTGCTCATCATTTTCCCCCTTATCATATATTATTCAGGAAGCAGTAAACAGTGTTTATTGCTTTTTGAATTTTAAACCGAAAGTTTTATATGCTGTGCAATACTTCGTTAACTGCTTTGTGTTTTGACTTCAATGACCAGACGGTCTATTTCACCCAAAATACGTCGCGAGCCTTGTCTTGCTTGCATCTAAAACTTTGGGTTATTAATCGATTTACCAAAGTTTATGAACAATTTATCGCGCCTGCTTCCTTCTCCTAAGCTAAAGCAACGGAGCACTAAGTCCATCAAGGCGAGTCGGTCAAAAGGCGTGCAGTTCGCAGTAAATAGTGTTTATTGTTTTTGAATTTTAAACCGAAAAACTTATATACTTCGTAATACTGCGTTAACTGCTTTGTGTTTTGATTTCAATGACCAGACGGTCTATTTCACCCAAAACACGTCGCGAGCCTTGTCTTGCTTGCAACTAACGGTTTTAGTAAAAAGATAAAAAATAAAGATTGTTAAACTTTGTTTTATTTCACTCTTATAAGTAATTTTAAAAAGAATATTGAAACGGCAAGCGTTGTATGATATAATTAAAAAAACAAAGACTATTATAGGAGGGAAAGATGAAAAAATACAAAGCATATAAAATAATCATAGCACTTGTTTTTGCAATCGTGACAATTTTATCTTCTATAATGTTGGGTGATATTATAATAAGTGAAAGAAATATAGGAACACCATTTGCCTTGGTTGTTTGGCTTGCGTTAGCAATACCTAGTTTTGCAGTAGCTATGATTATGTCATTAATAGGAACGATAATTTCTGCAATTAAGAAAAAGCAAGGTTTGTGCGACACGAAAACGCTTGTATATTTTATAGTGTTCACGGCATTGCCAATTGTTGTGTTTTGCGTGAGCATCGTGTTGTTTAATATATTAATATAATTTTGGGAGACAAATAATGGATAAAGGTCGAATTGCTGTTGATAACTTTAAGTCAGGGTTAAACTGTGCGCAAGCCGTTGTGCTTGCCTTTAAAGATGAACTTAAAATCGATGAATTGACACTTAAAAAGATGTCGATTGCGTTTGGTGGGGGATTAGGCAGGCAAAGGCTAACGTGTGGGGCTGTTTCTGGAATGTGTATGGTTTTAGGAATGATTTTATCAAACGGCACGGATAAACTTTCTATTTATGAAGTCGTGCAAAAGGCGTGTGCTGATTTTAAGACAGAAGTTGGCTCAATAATATGTGGCGAACTTCTAGACGGGGTTAGTGCGAAAAATATTTCGCCAAAACCAGATGAAAGGACAGAAGAATATTATAAAAAAAGACCTTGCGCTGAACTTTGTAGGCTTGCAGCCGAGATAACTCAAAAATATTTAACAAAATAAAATTTAGTTATTATAAAAAGGACTTGGAAAGAATTTCCAAGTCCTTTTCTATATACAATATATTATATATAAGAAGAAATCAACAATCTTCTTCAACGCCCAAAAGCTCGGCAAGAGAACAACCATAAAGCTTTGTTAATTGGATAAGTCTTTCATATTCAGGTCTAGAAACGTCGTTTTCCCAATCACTTACATTAGATTGATAAATGCCAAGTTTGTCGGCTACTTCTTTTTGAGACAATTTTGCTTCTTGTCTCAATTTTTTAAAATTATCCCCAAACACCATAAACATAGTTTAACACACAATCAAAAATATTGCATACTTATGTGTATAACACATAAAATTGTAACGATAAACATATATATTTTGTGCAAAAAAGTAAAACAAAACAAAAAGTTAAAAAATATTATAGAAACAACTTTTTGTTGAAAAATCAAAAAAATTAAAAAAACTAGTCAAAATTAGTTGACAAATATGTGTAATGCACATATAATAAAAGTCCGTAAGTTAAATTCATGATGATGGGGGAAAAATTATTATCACGATAAAAGTGGATACAATGTTTTAAATTAATTGGAGGCAGGAAATGAAAATCAAAAAAGCCAAAAATGTTTTAGCCATCATAACAAGAATTTTTGTATGGGTTGTTTTTGGTATTGCTGTTATTACGGCTTTATTAGCAGTTTTTGCATCTTTAAGTGGAGAGAAGAACGGTAAGGAAATTTTCGGTGTAAAGATATTAATAGTTGCGACCGATTCAATGAGCAAATCAGCCGTTTCTAGTGCAAACAATGATGAACAAATATTTTTTGATGCAGGTGATTTAATAATAATAAAGTGTGATGAAAAGGGAACTGAATATAAAGAAGGGGACGTAATAGCTTTTCTTTCATATAGTCCAGAAAGTTTTGGTAAAACACTAACTCACAAAATAAAAAAAGTTCATTATTCTGAATCGGGCGATTTAATTGGCTATACAACTTATGGCATAAACACAGGGGTTAACGATTCAACAGTCGTTAGTCCAGAGATGGTTTTGGGTTCTTATTCAAGCAAAATACCTGTAGTAGGTAATTTGTTTGCTTACTTAAAAACACCAGCAGGTTATTATTTAAGCATTTTAACGCCATCAGTTTTACTAATTATATATTTCAGCGTAAGCGTTGGTAAATACTTCGGCAGAAAAGAGCTTGTCAAAGTATTGGGTGGCGAGGAAAAAGTCAAAGAGCTTTTAGGTGAGGATAAACCTTTAGAAGATAAAAAAGATACTTCAAATGAAAAAACGGATAATTTAAACCCAAAAGAACAAGTGAATAACGAAGAATTAAATGAACAAAACTCAAAAGATCAAGAA
>JAZUSI010000130.1:0-21581 GCA_045606665.1 Christensenellaceae bacterium | reverse complement strand
ATGAAAATTGTAAAAAAATTGAAAGTTTAACTAGCATTAGTTTTTCTATAGAAAAACTAAGCAATTATATGGGGAAAAACATTGTATTTAATGGCAGTGGTTACTCGTTTGACGTGTTTGCATACGGTGTAAAATTAGGGCGAATAAACCTTAAAATAAACGGATACCACAATATTTATAATGCATTAAGTGCTATTGCTGTCAGTCAAATATTTAAAATTCCTTTTAACGTACAAAAAGAGGCAATTGAAAGTTTTTCAGCTGTAAAGCGAAGAAACGAGTATTTGGGTAAGTTTGAAGATATAGAAATAATCGCAGATTATGCCCATCATCCAAAAGAAATTTCAGCTATGTTAAAAATGTTTGATAGCCTAAACAAAAGGTATATTATTATTTTTCAGCCACATACTTATTCAAGAACAAGACTCTTAATGAACGATTTTATAAATTGTTTTAAAAACGATATTCCACTTATAATTTACAAGACTTATCCTGCTAGGGAGAAGTATGATAAAAGGGGATCAGCAAAAGCCCTTTACAACAATTTGTTAAAAATTAACAAAAAAAGTGTTTTTTATTCACTATCAGAACAAGGGGTAATTGATATAATAAAAAGTCAAGAAAAACCTATCGATTTTGCACTTTTTTTGGGTGCTGGAGACATATATGAGATAGCAAAAAAACTGCCAAAAAAATCTTAAAAATGAAAAAAAGAAAAAAAATCACAAAAATAGCGTGTAAATATTTGCCAAATCGAAATTTATATAGTATTATAGATACATAAACAAAATGGAGAAAGGCAATAATGGTACAAAAAAAGAGAAAGATTTCAATACTTGGCGCAGGTAACGTAGGTGCAACGATTGCATATGCTTTGACACTTGAGGGTGTTGCATCAGAAATAGTTCTTGTTGATATCAACAAGGATAAGGCAGAAGGCGAAGCACTTGATATTGCACAATGTGCAGCATGCGTTCCAGCTTGTAAGATTTGGAGTGGCGAATATAAAGATATTGCAGGTTCTGATATAATTATTATAACGTTTGGTGTTGCAAGAAAACCTGGTCAATCAAGGCTTGACCTTGCAACAACCAACGTAAACATTTTAAAAAACGTTCTTCGTGAACAGCAAATCGCAGAAATCGCACCAGAAGCACTATACGTTGTTGTTAGTAACCCTGTTGACGTATTAACATACGTTGTTATGAAAGAAACAGGTCTTCCAAAGAATCAAATTATAGGTACGGGAACACTTTTGGATTCAAATCGTCTTCGTCAAGCCGTTTCATCTTATTGTCATGTTGATGTATCTAACGTAACTGCTTACGTGTTTGGAGAACATGGTGATGCATGTATGGTTCCATGGAGTCTTTGTACCGTCTGTGGTATGCCAATAAGAGAATATTGTACTAAGGTTATGGGAGTAAAACAAGAAGAACTTGAAACCGAGCTTGCAAATATTTATCAAGGCATGATTGTAGCAGGTTCAAAAATTATCAAAGCAAAGGGAGCAACCTTCTATGCAATTGCAGCATCAACCGCACAATTAGTTAGGGCAATGGTTGCTGATACACAAACAATTCTTCCACTATCAACATATCTTGATGGAGAATACGGTGCAAAAAATCTTTGCGCTGGTGTTTTATGTAAAGTTGGTGGAAAGGGCTTTAGAAGAATTGTTAAAATGCCACTTCCAGAAGCAGAACAAAAACTTTTAGCTGAAAAACTTGGTTCTTTAGACAAAACTTATGATGCTCTCAATGTTAGATAGAATTAAATAAAGTTATATTTCATAAAATGCAGTGTAGACGTAACACTGCATTTTTTGCATTAATTTAATATAATTTATTTTTTTGTTGATTTATCAACAATTTGCTTGATTAAAATGTTAATTTATGGTATTATATATATGTTAGGAGAGTATTATGGGAAAAAAGTTAAAAAGGTTTGATATGTATCGCAAACCGATAAGACCTAAATGGTATCTTAAAATAGTGGAATATGTTGCTGCGCCATTTTATCTATTATTCAATAAAGGGCATGTAAAGACAGATAAGGCAGTAAAGAAATTGAAAGGACCTTATTTTGTATTGGCGACACACGCATCGTTCATGGATTTTCCACAAATTGTTAAAGGTATAATGCCAAGGACGACTGGTTGGGTTATGTCGGTTGAAGAATTTCGTCGTGGGGATTGGCTTATGTATGGAATTGGTGGCATGCCAAAGCGCAAATTCACACACGATATAGTAACAGCAAAGCATATGTTATATTACATAAAGCATTTGAAACATTCTTGTACGATTTTCCCTGAGGCTCGTTTTGAGCTTGCAGGAATAAACGAAAAGCTTGATGGTGCTTTGGGTAAGTTTTGTAAACTTGCAGACGTTCCAGTTGTTATGTGTATGTCAAACGGGAATTTTATTAATTCTCCACAATGGAGTAAGCATCCTTATAGAAAGATTCGTCAAGAAGCGCACTTATACGTATTGTTAACAAGAGAACAGCTTCATCAAATGACAGCTGAACAAATTCAAGCAGTGATAGAAAAAGCGTTTGTGAAGGATGAATATAAGTGGCAAGTTGAAAACAACTTACATACTAAGTGTAAACAAAGGGCAGACGGTTTATACAGAATTTTATACAAATGCCCTGTTTGTGGAAAAGAATTTAAGATGAATAGTGCAGGCATACACCTTTGGTGTGAAGAATGTGGTGCTAAATGGGAGATGGATACATTAAGTAGGCTTAAAGGTGTAAATACAGACAAAGGTTTTTCTCACATTCCTGACTGGTATCGTTGGGAAAGGGAAGAAGTTAAAAAGGAAGTTGAAAACCGAACCTATCACTTTGAAGATGACGTAAGAGTTGAAGACTATTATTCTACAAAGGTTGGATTTATACCAGTGGGAGATGCTCACGTTGTGCATGATAAGAATGGATTTACATTTACTGGAACGGTTGATGGAAAACCTTTTGAATTAAATAAGCCAGTTTCATCAATGTATTCAGTGCATATAGAATATGATTTCTTATCGCGTGGTGATGCGTTTGATATCGCAACAACTAATACTTCATATTTTATGTTCTTAAAAAATGCAAAAAATTATTTGACAAAACTGCATTTTGCGACAGAAGAATTGTATGATTATTACATACGAAATAAAAAATAATAAAAGAAAAGTCCTTAGCAAGTTGCTAAGGACTTTTAAATCGTTATAAAATTATCTCACTTCAACTCCAGAAGGAGAGAACATAAAAATATTTTTGCCCATTTCGTAAACGCCACCACCAAGTGCGTAAATAGCACCAGACAACATATCCAGAACTCGAATTGCTGTTTCTGTTTTGAGTTCTGTTAAATGAACCACTGCATTTTTGCCTGCTTTTAATGTGTCTATAATATTTTCAACAGCATCAAAAGAAGTAGGGCTAAATACTGCAACCGGTCCCTTTTTATCGTTGATTTCCGAAGTGAAAAGATCATCGGTTTTTGTTCTATCTTTTTTAGTTTTTGGATCTCTACCAAACAAATCAAATACTCCCATAGTTAAGTTCCTTAAATATTATAATTTCTTTTACCAAAAATTTCACTGCCAAGTCTAATCATATTGCTGCCGTTTTCTATTGCTATAAGATAATCATTAGACATGCCCATTGAAAGATATTTAAATGGCAATCCAAATTCTTTTAGTCGCTCATAAAGAGATCTCATATCTGTGCATAGTTTTGCCAAATATTCTCGATTATCTGAGTGGGGAAGCATAGCCATAAGCCCAACTACATTAATATTAGAAAAATCTTTTGAAATATTAATTATATTATCAAAAGCACCTTCAAAAGAAAAACCACTTTTAGATAGTTCACCGCCAACGTTGACTTCTATTAAAACGTCTTGCATTAAATTTTTATTCTTTGCTTGTCTATCAATTTCGTTAGCAAGTTTAACACTGTCAACCGATTGAATTAAGGCAACATTTCCTATTAAATACTTAACCTTGTTAGTTTGTAAATGACCGATAAAATGTTGTTCTGCGCCAATAATGTTAAGATGTTTATCTCTAAACTCTTGGACTTTATTTTCGGCAACGATTTTTAAACCAAGTTCTATTGCCATATTGATGGTTGACGAGTCAACCATTTTGGTCGCGCCAACAAGCGTTATTTTTTCGCCCAAATTATTTCCCGAAGAAATATTGGCAAAAATTTTTTCCAAATTTTCTTTAAGCATTTTATTTTTGATTGATAACGTCAGACATGTTGTATAGTCCAGCATTTTGTTTAACTATAAATTGAGCGGCTTTTATTGCTCCATCAGCAAAAACACTTCTGTCAGTTGCTTGGTGGGTAAGGGTAATCGTTTCAAAACCAGAAGCAAAAATAACTTGATGTTCGCCAACAATTCCACCACCACGCACAGCATGAATACCAATTTCGTTTTTGTCACGCTTACCGACGATGCCTTGTCTACCATAAGTATAAAACTTTTCTGGTGCTTGTTCTTTTACTGCATCAGCAAGCATAATTGCTGTACCACTAGGTGCATCAACTTTTTGATTATGATGTTTTTCAATAATTTCGATATCAAAGCCATCTAAAGCAGTGGTAGCCTTTTTTACAAGGTCAATAAGGGCATTTACACCTAGCGACATATTTCCAGAACGGAATAATGGCAACTTTTTACTACATTCTTTTATTTTTTGAATTTGTTCATTTGAATAACCAGTTGCACATAAAATTGCAGGGATATTTTTTGACAAACAAAATTCTAAAATATTATCTAAAGTTGATGGCGCAGAAAAGTCAATAACTACGTCAACGTTTTCTTTGACTTTAGCAAAACTATCATAGATAGGGAAGGAATGATCACTGCAATCGCATTTAATATCCACACCGCAAACAGCCGAAACGTCGGCACAATTTGAAGCACTTTCAAAAACTTTTTTTCCCATTCTACCGTTTGCGCCACTAATTAAAATATTAACCATTTTTTGCTCCTTAAATCTTAAAGCCGAAATCCTTTAAGATAATTTTCATTTGCTCAGTATGTTCTTGTTCAAGTTCGGTAAGTGGAGCGCGAACGATACCCTTGCCAAGTCCAATTAACTCAGCAGCCTTTTTAACAGGTATAGGGTTAACTTCGCAGAACATAATGTCGATTAAAGGCAAAAGTCTTTCTTGAAGAACGGTTGCCTCTATATTTTTACCAGCATAATAAAGTCTAGCGACGTCGCCAACTTCCTTTGGAGCAATGTTCGAAGCAACTGAGATTAATCCCATAGATCCGATACTCATCATTGCAAGGTTAAGGTTATCGTCCCCGGAGTATAGGGCAGTTTTACCACGAATAAGCCTTGCTGTTTCGCAAATTTGTTCCATATTACCGCATGCTTCTTTTATACCGCCGATATTTTTATGTTCAGCGATTTCAGCCATCGTTCTTGGGAGAATATTAACGCCCGTTCTTGCAGGTACGTTATAGCATAAAACGGGGATATCAACGTTATCGCAAACATCGTTATAATATTTAACCAAGCCCTTTTGCGTGCATTTATTGTAGTAAGGCGTAACAACGAGTAAACCATCTGCACCAATTTTTTGTGCAAGTTGACTCTTTTCGATTGCCTTTTTAGTACAATTACTGCCAGAGCCTAAGATAAACTTAACTCTACCAGCAATTTTATCATAAGCAAATTTAGCAATACTGTCGTATTCGCTGTCAGTAATACAAGGTGCTTCACCGGTTGTACCGAGAATACATAGAGCATCGATTTCATTTTTGATTTGGTACTCAATTTGTCTAGCAAAAGCATCGTAATCGACACCGTCCTTAGTGAAAGGTGTGATTGCAGCCGTACAAGTACCTTTAAAAATAACTTTATTCATAGTTAACTCCAAAATAAGTTAGTAATAGATTAGTTGAGTTTGCCTTTAATAGCGCCCATAGCGATAGCTTTTTGAGCAATTTGAACGGCATTTGTTGCAGCGCCTTTTCTAATGTTATCGGCAACGCACCACAAGTTAATACCACTTTCAATGGTATCGTCCTTTCTAATTCTACCAACAAAAACTTCGTCTTTGTTTTCAGCAGTGATAGGCATAGGGTAGAGATTTGCACTCGTATCGTCTTGAAGAACAACACCCTCAGCGTTTGCCAAGACTTTCTTAACTTCTTCAACTGTACAAGGCTTTTCAAATTCAAGGTTAATTGATTCGCTGTGTCCATAGTAAACAGGAACACGCACGCAAGTAGCCGTAACCTTAATTGATTGGTCGTTTAATATTTTTTTGGTTTCAAAAACCATCTTGTCTTCTTCTTTGGTGTAACCGTTTTCTAAGAAAACGTCGATGTGAGGTAAGCAATTACCAAAGATAGGATAAGGGAACTTCTTAGGTGCTTCTCCGTTGATACCGTTCTTAAGGTCGTCAAATCCCTTAACGCCAGCGCCTGAAACTGCTTGATAGGTTGAGTAGATAACTCTCTTAATTTTGAAAGCATCATGTAAAGGCTTCAAAACCACCATTGCTTGAATGGTTGAGCAGTTAGGGTTTGCTATAATATTTTTATGCCAAGCGATATCGTCAGCGTTACATTCTGGAACAACTAGAGGAACATTTTCATCTCTTCTCCAAGCACTTGAGTTATCAACTACCAAGATGCCGTGTTTAGCGAAAATAGGAGCGAACTCCTTGCTTGTATCACCACCAGCTGAAAACAATGCGATGTCGATGTTTTTATCTATAATATTTTCTTCTTTAAGTTCGATAACCGTATGAGGTTTACCCATAAAGTCGATAACTTTGCCTGCTGATTTTGCAGATGCAAATAAATAATAATTTTCAACTGGCAATTGTCTTTCAGTTAAAACTTCTAAGAATTTTCTGCCGACCATACCTGTCGCGCCAACTACTGCTACGTTGTACTTTTTCATAGTAAATAAAACACTCCTGTAAACATAATATATGCATAGTGTACCAAAAGCGAGCAAAAAAGTAAAGTTTTTTTCACACAATACCTAATTTTATTTGTAAAATATTTAAAATTAGTGTATATTTTAATATAGGGTTTTATATGCGTTTTTGCGTTTTGTTAAACTCGATAAACAACAAGTCTAAAAAATAGTATTTTTTCTTTAGGCAAATATGATTTTTGGAGAAAAAAATGGCGAAAAAAAATAAACGTGGTCTTCTTGATAGACTTATGATGGGTTCGGAAAAATCTGAAGAATATGCAAGAGCCTCTCTTCCTTCAAACAGATGGGAATTATTTTGGGATATTTTTAAGGGAAGGTTTGGAAAACTTTTTATAATAAACCTTTTGATTTTATTATTTTGTTTACCTTTTATTGCATTGATTGTATTTCGTTCAATGTCTATTTCTGCGTATGGTACGCTATATCCATTTTCTCAGGGTTTTGGTGTGGGGTATGGTGCATACCCATCAATGGTCGGCTGGCCTGAAAGCATAGTTCATATGGTTAACATATCCACACTGATTTTTACACCGATTGCGTTTTTTATTGCCGCTGTAGGTATTTCTGGTGGCGCTTACGTAATAAGAAATATGGTCTGGACAGAAGGTATTTTTGTTGCGAATGACTTTTGGCGTGGAATAAAGCAAAACTTTAAACAAATTCTAATTATTTTGCTTTTCTATTCGGTTGTGTTTTACTTTTCGTTTTTAGCTATTTCAATGTGTGAAAAAAACGTTGCACAAGGCATAAGCCCCGTTTGGCTATTCAAGGTTGCAAAGGTATTGATATATATTTTACTTATCACCTTTTCAGTTATGACGTTGCATATGATTACAATGTGCGTGACGTATGAACTAAAGATAAAACATTTGATAAAAAATTCATTTTTATTTACTTTTGCTTTGTTGCCAAGTAATGTGGTGTTCTTGTTCTTAGGTTTAATCCCATTTTTACTTCTATTATTTAATGGATTTTTGATGATAATTGGTGTCTTGATAATAATTATTTTCGGTTTTTCATACTTCCTCTTAGTGTGGACAAACTATTGCCAATGGAGTTACGATAAGTTCTTAAACGACAGAGTTAAGGGCGCGCAAAAGAATAAAGGGATTTATGAAAAGGTTAAAGGCAATACTTCAGAATCGCTTAAAAAATACAGGGAACAACTTGCCTTGGCTAAGCCATCTTCATTAAGCACTAAACCAATAAAACCTATTACAGATGATGAATTGACGCTTGCTGAACTTCCAACTTCGTTTAGTAGGAAAGATATTGAAAAACTCAATCAAAGTAGGCAGGTTTTATATGAAGATCACGAAAGATATGTTGAAGAACATAAAAACGATCCAGAGTTTGTTAATATTGAGAAAGATGCAGAAGTTGAAAAGATAAGGCTTGAAAGAGAAAGACGAATAGAAAAAGCAAAGAAAGAGCTTGCAAAACGCAAAAGAAATAACGATTAACAAATATTAAAAGGCGCTTATAGTTTATAAGCGTCTTTGATAAATTTGCAAAAAATATAGGTGAATGAATTGAATAAACTTTTAAAAACTATTGTATTTGACAATCAAATAACACTCTCCGTTTTAGATACTACCGAAATGGTTAACGATGCTATAAGGATTCATAAATTATCGCCTTTAGCGGCGGCGGCTTTGGGTAGAACGTTAACAGTTTCTACTTTTATGTCAAGCAACCTAAAAAATGAAAAAGATAAGCTTTCAATTACAATAAAAGGTGATGGCATTGGTGGAAAAATCACCGTTTGTGGAAATGGCGAGTTAAATATGCGTGGTTCTATCGATAACCCACAAGCCGATCTTCCTTTAAGATCAGACGGAAAATTGAACGTGGGTGGTTGCGTTGGTAAAAACGGCAGACTTACAGTAGTTAGAAGTATGGGGCTAAAAGACCCTTATACTGGTAGTAGCGAGCTTATCAGTGGCGAAATAGCAGAGGACTTCACGGCTTATTATGCTTATAGTGAACAACAGCCAACGGCAATGGCTCTCGGTGTTAAAATTGGAAAAAACGGAAAGTGTGTAGGGGCAGGTGGAGTCATAGTTCAAGCCTTGCCATTAGCAAGTGAAGATGCATTATTTTTGGCAGAGGAGATAGTAAAAGACTGTGCGAATATTTCCACGTTAATTGAAGAACACGGTGCAGAGTGGGTGGCAAAAGAATTGTTTTTTGCAAAAGATTATCAAGAATATCATCCACAATATAAGTGCCTTTGCAGTAAGGACTATATAGAAAAAGTATTGGTTTCTTTAGGGAAAGACGAACTTTACGATATAATAGAAAAGGAAGGCTCTATCAAGGTTGATTGTCAATTTTGTGACAAGATTTACGAATTTAACAAGGAAGACGTTGAGAGATTTTTTAAGTAGTAATGAACAAGGTTTTACTTTTTGATAAAAGCGAGGAGAGATACCTTAGGCTCGCCGATGAGAAAATAGAAGAGAACGATTACGTAGGCGCTTTAGCACTACTGTTTTCTGCTATGGAAAAAAGTTCAAACTATGAAATTTATGCTAAAATTGCTCGCGTTTATAGTGAAATAGAGCAATACGAACTGTCAAATAAGTTTTGGTTTAAATATATGTATTTAGCGCCAAAAGACAAGGTTTCAAGGTGTTATGAAAGTGTTGCATCTAACTTTTATGAACTTAATAATTTATGGGGTGCAACTTATTATATACATCAAAAATTTACAGTTGATGGAGAATTTTCTAAAGAACTGGTCAACGAAGAAGTGTTGGAATTTTTATCGGGCGACGAGAAAAAAGACGTGCGTTATAGAGTGGTTTATCCATATGATAAAGCCGATTATAATTTAGAAATTGAGAGTGCAAGACAAGCAATATCTATGAGCGATTTTAAGGCTGCTGTTAAGCTTTTAGAAAGCGTGCCGATTGCGTGTTTAGATGAAGAGGCTTTAAACGATTTTGCCATTGCTTACATGATGGTTAACGATTACGAAAATGCCGAAAAAATCACGCGAGAATCTATTAAAAGATATGGGGAAAGCTTGGGGACTTTTTGTAATTTATCCACAATTTCTCAAATGAAAAAAGATATGGAAAATTGCAAGTATTATTATGAAAGGGCAATAGAGTTAAGAACTGGTGAACAGAGCGAGTATTATAAAATTTTAAATCCAGCCATAGAAATGAACGATCATAAGGTCGTTAAACTCTGTTTAGAAAAAATTTTAACAGAAAAACCAAATGATTTAATCATACGTTTCTATCATGCAATATCTTTTGTCAACGTGTATGAATATGACAATGCACTTGTTGAACTTAAAAAAGTTTATCAGCACAATCCAAGTGATTACGTGGTTGAATATTACCTTAATTTTGTTAAGGCTATTAAAAATGGAAAATCTGAAAATGAAAGGTTATTGCCACTTGCATACTTAAAGATGTTGCCAAAAAAGGTCGTAAAAAACAGAGAAAAAACAATAAAAAAGCTATTCGAATTGCCTGTTAAATTTTCTCAAGAATTAAAAAAAGAAGAGGTTAAAAAACTTATTTATTGGGGACTAATAAGTAGGGAAGTGAGTGATGAAACAATGCGCATTTGTGCCATGATTTTGTCTGTGGCAGAAGAAAAATTGTTCAAGGAAATTACTTTTGACGTACTCTTAAATCCAGAAGCTTCTTTGGATACTAAAAGTCTTTTAATATACGCATTAATTCTTAAGGGATATAAAGGCAAAATTGCACACGCGTCAGGTATGTATTACGCAGAAATAAATCTTAAGAAATTATCACTCGATAAGAGTGAAGAAAGTAGAATATATTTGACAAGTTACGCACTTTGCGTTTCAAGAATGATTTTTCGTGGAATGGAAGATTGTTCTAAGTTGGCAAAGTCAACAAACTATTTATTTAAGAAGTTTGGGAAAGAAATAACTTCGGCTGAAGTAAACAATGAAGAACTTGCCGGACTTATTTTATTACATAGCGGTTATGAAAAATATAATACTGAGAAGTCTATAACGCATATATTTGAAGTTAGCGTAAATAAATTGAAAAAACTGAAAAATTTAACTAAAATTAAGAGAAAGGAGCAAAATGATGATTAAAATAGTTGATATTGACAGCCTTTTTGATAAATATATCTCAGATTTTGTCTATAAAAATATTGGAAAGATAGAACCAGATGAAATAGAAAATAAAATTCCTGAATTATACGAGAAGTTTGGAAAGGAAAAACTTAAAGAGTTAGATGGAAAAAGTCCTGAAGAATTTTATAAGGGATATACGGGCGAACAGCTTGTGGAATGCTTAAAATTGCATATTGAAAAAGGCGTTGAAATTTCAGACTTTTTGTGCGAAACAATTACTGAAAACAAGGATAACGAAAAAACCTTGATAAAAGCTCTTGATAGTGAGGGGGAAGAGTTCTTACTTTACCTAATGAATATGCTTTGCGATATGGATAGTAAAAATTGCGCTAAAAGATTTTTAGAAATGGTGCTTTGGGATTATTCTGCGCCAATAAAAGAACTTGCAACGGAGTTTTTAAAGGAAAGAGCAGACCTTGTAAAAGAAGAAGTCTTAACTCAATTTAGAGACGTTAATGATGATACGAAAGAGTTTTTAACCGAAATTTTATCGGGTTGCAAAAATGATGATAGAGTGTTTGATATTTTGGTTGAACAATTTGCAAAAAATGAGAAAAAAATTCCTATTTACGCATCATATTTAGCAAAGTACGGCGATGAAAGGGCGCTACCTTTTTTAATTGCTCAAATTGAAAAGGACAAAATTTCTTACGCTGACTTTGAGGAACTTCGTTTTGCAATAGAAGCATTGGGTGGAGAGTATAACAAAAAACGTGATTTTAAGAGTGATTCTAGTTATAAAAAGATAAAGGGTTTTGACAAAAAAAACACTGACAAAAATTAATATAAGCGGTATAAAAAATTTCTTTAAGCCTATAATATTGAAAAAGGGCAGGAGGAAATTTTTTATGTCAAGAAAAAAGAAACATAGTAGAAAAGTAAAAGAAAAGATTGTGAAATTAACAGACGAACAATACGGAAATTATATTATGGCTCTCAAGGATGAACGCCCACCAATGTTAGTGAGAGAAACTCAAAAAGAAGATTAGATTTTTAGTAAAAAGTAAAGTTAGAAGGCTTAAAAATCAAAGATTTTATAAAACTCCAAGATTTTTGGAGTTTTTTTGTTTATATTATTGAAAGTTAAAGAAAAAAGTTGGCAAAAGTTCTTGAAAAAACTTATATTTAATGTTATAATAAACAAGTATAATTTTAAATAAATATAGGTGCAAATATGGAAAGAACACAATTGAAAAAGATTTTCACTTCTCACGCCGATTTGGGTGGACAAACGATAACCGTTTGTGGTTGGGCAAGAACTATAAGAGATAGCAAAGCATTTGGCTTTATTGAACTTAACGATGGCTCGTGTTTTAAGAATTGTCAAATAGTTTTTGATAGAAGTAAAGTTAATAATTATGATGAAATTGCAAAACAAAACGTTGGGGCTTGCTTAAAGGTTACGGGTAAACTTATTTTAACCCCAGAAAATAAGCAACCATTTGAAATCAACGCTGATGAAATTGAAGTGCTTGGGGCTTCTTCACCAGAATATCCATTACAAAAGAAACGTCATACGTTAGAATTTTTACGTACGATGCCACACCTTCGTCCAAGAACGAATATCTTTAAGGCAGTGTTTAAGATTCGCAGTGAAGCAGCTTTTGCAATTCACAAATTCTTTAACGAAAGGGGATTTGTTTACGTTCATACACCAATCATTACTGGCAGTGATTGTGAAGGCGCAGGCGCTATGTTCCAAGTTACTACTTTAGATCTAGACAACGTTCCAATGGTTGATGGTGTATGCGACTATTCAAAGGATTTCTTTGGCAAAAAGGCAAGTATGACCGTTTCTGGTCAACTTGACGTTGAAAACTTTGCAATGGCATATGCAAACGTTTATACCTTTGGCCCAACCTTTAGGGCAGAACACTCAAACACCGTTCGCCACGCTGCTGAATTTTGGATGATAGAACCAGAACTTGCATTTGCAGATCTTTCAGATGATATGGACTGTGCAGAAGATATGGTTAAGTTCATTATCGATTACGTTATGGAATCTTGTGCTGATGAAATTGAATTCTTAAATGCTTTCGTTGATAAGGGTCTTATTGAAAGACTTAATAACGTTAGAAACAATGAATTTAAGCGTTTAACTTACACAGAGGCAATTGAAATTTTGGAAAAAGTTAAAGATAGATTTGACGCGCCTGTTTATTGGGGTTGCGACTTACAAAGTGAGCACGAAAGATATATCACGGAAGAAGTGTTCAAAAAACCAGTATTCTTAACAAATTATCCAAAAGAAATCAAAGCATTCTATATGCGCTTGAACGATGATAATAAGACGGTTGCAGCAAGTGACCTTTTAGTTCCAGGTATTGGCGAACTTATCGGTGGCAGTCAAAGGGAAGAAAGAATGGAAGTTCTTGAAAAGCGTATGGCTGAATGTGGCTTAAAGGCAGAAGATTATAAGTCATACCTTGACCTTCGTAAATATGGCGGTGTAGTCCACTCTGGTTTTGGATTAGGTTTTGAAAGAATGGTTATGTATTTGACAGGTGTTTCAAACATTAGAGACGTTTTGCCTTTCCCAAGAACAGTTGGAACACTTGAAAATTAAGATTAGGAGAAAAATATGGACATATTAATAGATGCTTTTGGTGGGGATAATTCTCCTCAAGAAGTTATAGCAGGAACGATTGATGCTTTAAAAGAAAGAGATGGTTTTAGAGCTGTTTTGGTGGGGCAAGAAGCAGTTATTTCTGAATTTTTAAAAGAGTATGAATACGATAAAGAACGTGTTGCTATAATAGATGCACCAGACATAATCACTTGTGAAGAAGAGCCAACCGTTGCGGTTAGGAGAAAACCAAATAGTTCTATTTGCGTGGCATTTAAGGAGTTAAAAGAAAACGAAAATGCCGGTGCTTTCGTGTCTGCTGGTTCAACCGGCGCAGTTTTGGTCGGAGCAACGCTTAAACTTGGAAGAATTAAAGGAGTAAATCGTCCAGCACTATGTCCTATAATGCCAACGCTTATCGATGGCAAAAACGTGGTCTTGTTAGATTCCGGTGCAAACGCAGATTGTAAAAGTATAAACCTAATTCAGTTTGCTCTTATGGGATCAGCTTACGCAGAAGCACTTGGGGTAAAAAATCCAAAAGTTGCACTTTTGTCAAATGGTACAGAAGATGAAAAGGGAAATATGCTTATTCACGAAACACTTCCACTTTTAAAACAATTAAAGGGTATCAACTTTGTTGGTAACATTGAAGGTAGAGATATTTTGACAGGCGAATACGATGTGGTTGTGTGCGATGGATTTAGTGGCAATATTGCTGTAAAAGGTATTGAAGGTGCAGTGTCAATGCTATTAAAATTATTAAAGAAAAACATTAACGCATCACTTAAGAGAAAATTGGGTGGATTATTGCTAAAAGATATGTTTGGCGAACTTAAAGGCAAACTCGATTATAACAATCACGGTGGCGCACTTTTCTTGGGTGTGAATAAGGCTGTTATCAAGGCTCACGGTTCATCAAAACGCGCAGCATTTAAGGCGGCAGTGTTGCAGGCAGCACATTATGCAACCTTTGATATATCTAAGCAAATTACCGCAAAATTAGAGATGAACGAAGGCTTAGGAATTAACTAATGCAAATTTTTGATATTGCTGAATGTGAAAATAGAATAGGTTACAGTTTTAAAGATAAGCTGTTGCTTCGCCAATGCTTTACCCACGCCTCTTATTCATATGAAAATGGAGGGAAAGATAACGAGCTTTTAGAGTTTTTTGGCGATGCTATTATGCAATTCGTAGTAACCGAGTACCTCTATAAAAATGCGCGTGGTGATGAAGGCGATTTAACTGTGAAAAGGGCAAAAATAGTTAGTAAAGAGCCTCTTCAAAAAATTGTTCATAAACTTAATCTGGGCGAGTTTGTTCTTCTTGGTAACGGACAAGCCAAAAACAAAAATAAGGATGATAAACTTTTTTCAAGTATATACGAAGCACTCGTTGCAGGAATTTATATTGACGGTGGGCTTGTAAGCGTAAAGAAGTTTATTACAAATACGATTATAAGAGATTTTGAAGAAAGTAAAAATCTTCAAGAAAAAAGCACGAAGATGGTTGGAACAAATGCAAAAAGTACTTTTCAAGAGTTCGTGCAAAAATATAAACTTGGCTCTATCAAATATGAATTACTTTGGAAAAAAGGGCCAGAACATAAACCAGAGTTTAGGGTTGTTGCAACCTTAAACGGAACGAGAATAGCAGAGGGGAGTGCAAGCAGTAAAAAGATGGCAGAAGCCGTTGCGGCTGATAATGCACTTAAAATATTAAAAAAACAAGGTGGTAAAAACAAGTGAATTTCGAAAAAGTGGAAATTTACGGATTTAAATCATTTGCCGATAAAGCCGAAATCAAGTTTGGCGATGGAATAACGGGAATAGTAGGCCCTAACGGTTGTGGCAAGAGTAACGTTGCAGATGCGATCCGTTGGGTTTTGGGTGAACAATCGGCAAAAAGTTTGCGTGGCTCAAGCATGCAAGACGTTATTTTTAGTGGAACGCAAGGAAGGAAATCTCTTTCTTATTGCGAAGTTTCGCTGTATTTTGATAACTCTAACAAGATGTTCAGCGTTGACTATAACGAAGTTATAATTACTCGTAAACTCTTTAGAAGCGGCGAAAGTGAATATTACATAAACAAGCAACCTGCAAGACTAAGAGATATAGTTGAACTTCTTCACGAATGTGGAATCGGTAAGGAAGGTTATACGATTATCGGACAAGGCAAGGTTGAAGAAATTATGTCGGCAAAGCCTGAAGATAGACGTATGATTTTTGAAGAGGCAACGGGCATTGCTAAGTTTAAGACACGTAAAAATGAATCGGAAAGAAAACTCGATAGGACTCACGAAAACTTAGTTAGATATATCGACATCTTAACCGAAATAGAAAATCAACTTGCTCCACTTGAAAGACAGGCAGAAAAGGCAAAAGAGTTCAATGAACTTTCTGAACAATTAAAGCATCACGAACTCAACACGTACATTGCAAAAGTTGATGGTGTTGAAAGTGCAAAGGGCAAGATTTACACCAGAATTAAGGGTATTGATGAGCAAACTGCACTTCGTAGCGCTGAGCTAAACAAGGCACAGAAAGAATACGATAAAATTTTCTTAGATATAAGTGAAGCTGACGAAAGTTTAAAAAAGCTTAATAACGAACTTTTGGAAAAGCGTATAAGTATGGAAAAATCTTCTGGGGCAAAACAGCTTTTTGAAGAGAGGATTTCATATTTAAAAAGTCAAATTGAAAGGGCAGAGCAGGAAATTGAAAACAATATCAAGTTGATCGAAGACTGCAAACATTCTTTTTCAACAAACAACGATACGTTAAAGATAGATAACGAAACCTTAAATAAACTTAAGGAAAAAGCAGATAAGTTAAGCAGAAAACTATTGTCTGTTTCTGAAAAAATCGCACTTGGCGAAGAACTTGCCGATGCGAATAGAAAGAAAATGATTGAATCTATTGAAGGGCTTTCTGATTTCAAGATTAATACCGGAACGATGTCCATAAATAGAAGCAATTTGGTGGAAAAATTAGAAGAATTAACGCAAAAATTAGATGCGCTTTCTGTTAAGAGAGAACAACTTTTTAACGAAAAAGAAAGGGCAGACACTGATATAGACGCTCTTGACAGGGCTGTTTTCGACCTTAAAAACCAAATCGAACAAAAGGAAGATGAAGTAAGGAATTGTAACGAAGAAGTTGCAAAGGCAGATAACTCGATTTATACTTTGAACTCGGTTGTAACAACTTTAATGACAAAGGACAATTTCTATAAGGCGTTAAAGGATAATTATGACGGATATGCTCCTGCAGTTAAGAGTTTGCTAAATAAGGCAAAGACTAACCAAGCATTAAAGGGTAAAATAAAAGGCGTTGTTGCAGAACTTATTAAGAGTGACAAAAAGTATGATGTCGCACTTGAAACAGCGCTTTCTGCCGCCGCACAAAACGTTGTAACAGCAAACCCAGAAGATGCAAAATATTTAATAGAATACTTAAAACAAAACAGACTTGGCAGAATAACTTTCTTGCCAATTACAAGCGTTAAGCCAAGAGAACAAAGTTATCAAGTAACCAATGCGCTTAATGAAAAGGGTGCTTTGGGCGTGGCAAATAAAATCGTTTCTTACGAGCCACAATATGAAAACGTTATTTCAAACTTGCTTGGTAACACGTTGATTGTCGATACACTTGAAAATGCAACTAGAATTGCTGATAAATATCGTTTTGCATTTAAAATGGTTACCCTTGATGGTGACGTGTTTACAACCCAAGGCGCAATGACGGGAGGTTCAAGGAGAACGGAAAGTGTCGGACTGCTTTCAAGTGATAGAAAGATTGAAGATAACGCAAAAGAACTTGAATTGAAACGTGCCGAAATGGAAAAAATCAAGGCAAATAAACACGAATTTGAGCAAAAGCGCGATAAGGCTCTTGACGAACTTTCTATGCTTAACGATTTGTATAATGGAAAGCGTCAACAAGTTGTGCTTGAAAGGGAAAAACAAGCGATTGCCGAAAGAGCGCTTAGCGACGTTGGTAAGGAAATCGAAAGTGCAAATGACGTTATTGATGAAGTTAAAGATAGAATTGCAGAAATCGATGCAAAATTCTTAAGCGTTGAAAGTGGTGGAAAGAAATTAGAAGCTGATAAATTGTTCGCAACAGAAAGTGCTGATAAACACCAACAAGAGCACGATGCACTTAAGAAAGAAAGGGAAACTTTGTCTGATGAAAGTACAGCTGTTCAAGTTCAAATTACCGAACTTAATGCAAAAATAGCAAGCTTAAATAATGAAAATGAACGTTTGAAAGAAGCTATTAAAGAGGCTGAAAAGACCAACGTTGACTTAAAAAATAGCAACGATGGAGCAAGTGAAATTATTGAAAGATTGAAACTTGACCAAGAAAAAGTGGCTCTTACAAAAGCTGAACAAGACTATATTAATAGTATTCGTGATAAGATTGCAAATATTGAAACAGATAAGTCTAATTTACGTGAAAAGCTCAATAAAAATGATGAGCAAAAACAACAATTAACCAATACAATAACCGAGTTGTCGGAGAAAAAACATGCTGAGGAAATTGCTTTGGCTAAAATTGACTCTGACCTTGAATATTTGCAACAAAGCATTTGGGAAGATTATCAAGAAACTTATGAAACTGCAGTCAAGGTTCGTGAAGATAATTACGATGCAAGCTTTGGTGAAAGCGAAATTAATCGTTTGAGAAGGAAACGTTCTTCACTCGGTGCAATCAACGCAACGGCGATTGAAGATTGCAAGGCGTTAAAAGAACGTTATGCTGAAATGGTAACCCAAAAAGAAGACTTAGAAAAAGCAGAAAGTGACTTAAAAGAGGCAATCGACAAGATTAAAACAGAAATGTTAACTCAGTTCGATGAAGGCTTTACCAAGATAAATGAAAACTTCCAAAGAATCTTCAAGGAACTTTTTGGTGGTGGTAGAGCAATGCTCCAAATTGACTACACGGACGTTGAAGATAGACTTGAGGCTGGTATTGAAATCGTTGCAGAACCACCAGGCAAGAAACTTCAAAAACTTTCGCTTTTATCAGGTGGCGAAAAGGCGCTTACTGCCATAGCAATCTTATTCTCAATCTTAAGACTTCGCCCAATGCCATTCTGTGTGCTTGACGAAATTGAAGCTGCTCTTGACGAAGCAAATGTTGATAGATTTGCAAGGTACTTAAAGAAATTTAGCAGTGAAACGCAGTTTATCGTTATCACTCACAGAAAGCCAACTATGGAACTTGCAGATGCATTGTTCGGCGTAACTATGCAAGAAAAGGGCGTTTCAAAGATGGTTTCTGTTAAACTTTCAGACGTTGCCGATATTACGGGAGATCAAAGTCTAGCATAAGACTTAGACTACTTATATAAAAGGAAATTATGGGATTATTTAGTAAATTAAAAGCAGTTTTAACAAAAACTCGTGACGGAATATCAAAAAAACTCACCGAACTCTTTGCCAAGAACAAAATTGGCGAAGAGTTTTATGAAGAACTTGAAGATATCTTGATTTCAGCCGACGTTTCGGTTAAAACCACTATGGAAATTGTGGATGAAATTCGTGACGTTGCAATAAAAGAAAAGTGTAAAGATAAAGAATATGTTACAAATCTTCTTAAAAAAGAACTTTTTGAAACCCTAGATTATGCTGAAAAAATTGAGTTTAAGTCTCCGGCAGTTATTATGCTTGTTGGTGTAAACGGCGTTGGCAAAACCACTACTATTGGGAAACTAGCAAATAAGTTCGTTAAAGAAGGTAAAAGCGTCACAATCGCTGCTGGAGATACATTTAGGGCTGCTGCAGCCGATCAGCTTTCAGTTTGGGCTGATAGGGCAAAGGTTAGAATAATTAAGCACGATGAAGGTTCTGACGCATCAGCCGTTGTATTCGACGCTATCGGGTCGGTCAAGGCAAAAAATACAGATGTTTTAATCATAGATACGGCAGGAAGATTGCACGTTAAAGCAAACCTTATGGAAGAGCTTAAAAAGATGAATAGGGTTGTGGAGCGTGAATATCCGGAAGCCAACTTCTATAAACTTATCGCACTTGATGCTACTACTGGTCAAAACGCTTATAATCAAGTTGAAGTGTTTAAGGACGCTGTGGGAATAGATGGCATAGTTTTAACCAAACTTGACGGCACGGCAAAGGGAGGATTTATCATTTCACTATCTTACGAATTAGAAGTGCCCGTATGTTTTGTCGGCACGGGCGAGAAGATAGACGACATAGAAGATTTTGACGCAAAAGAATTTGTCGACGCGATATTTTAGATGTGAATTAAGAGTAAAAATAAAAATGAGTACTGCTTTGTACTCATTTTTTTTAATAATCTTTAATACCGAGTAAATAATCTGCGCTGATGTTAAAAAAATCAACGATTAACATAATCATTTGTGCATCAGGCAACGTTTCGCCACGCTCCCACTTACTAATGCAAGATTGCTTAACTCCCATTTTCTCAGCCAAAGTCTTTTGATTTAATTTTCTTTCTAAACGCAACTCTCTTATGCGCTCACTAAACAAACATTTCATAATATTATTATAGTCTTGTTAAGAATATTTTTATGCAAATAGTCTTGACAAGACTATTTTTGGGGTGGTACAATGTTTTTATAAAACAATTTTATCAAAGATTATAAAAAATTATAAAGGAGAAGAATTATGAAAAAACTTTTAACTATTATGTTAGCACTTTATAGTATCGCCTGTTTTACTGTCGGCTGTGGAGGGCGATCGCATGAACATACATTTACTCAAAAGGTAACAACAGAAACTTTTATTGCTTCAAATGCTACTTGTACAACAAAAGCAAAGTATTATTATTCTTGTTCTTGTGGTGAAAAAGGATCCGAAACATTTGAAAGTGGCGAATTTGGTCACAGTTTTACTAACTATGTAAGTGATAATAATGCAACTTTTGAGTTAGATGGAACCAAAACAGCAATTTGTGATAACTGCATGGCTACCAATACAATAAGTGATGCTGGCTCTAAATTGGTTTTAACAAACGAATCTGCTTTTATTTTTGATGACGGAACTATTAATGGTTTAACTGAATATGGCAAAACGCTAAAAAAAATAATTATTCCTAATATAATTAACGGAATTGAGGTGACAAATATAGGTTATGAAGCGTTCTATGGGTGCTATTTCCTACAAAGTATAGTGATTCCAAATAATGTAAGAACTATTGGTAGGGAAGCGTTTAGAGCCTGTCAGGCGTTACAAGATATCGTAATACCAAGTAGTGTAATAAGCATAGGTGAAAGTGCGTTCGATACCTCCCATGAATTAACAAGAGTAAATTACACAGGGAGTATAGACGAGTGGGTGGAAATAGAATTTAATAATTATTCTTCAAACCCAATATTTAAAACTCATAGCTTATATGTGAATAATGAACTAGTAACAAAAGTAGTATTAACCACAGCAACGAAAATAAATGAGCATGCGTTCTATAATTGCGATGCATTAACAACTGTTGTTGTGGGAAGTAATGTAACAAGTATTGGTGCTAATGCTTTTTATGGCTGCGACTCGTTAACAAGTATAAACGTAGATGATAAAAATATAATGTATAAGTCTATAGACGGTAATTTGTACAGTAAAGACGAAGCAACCTTAATTCAATATGCGATAGGCAAAACACAATCATCATTTATTATTCCAAACAGCGTGACAAATATAGGAGCTAATGCGTTTTACGCCTGCTTCTCATTAACAAGTATAACAGTACCAAAGAAAGTAACAAGCATAGGCAAAAGGGCGTTCTATCTTTGTTTAAATTTAGTAGAAGTAATAAACAAGTCAACTAATTTAATGATATCAAAAGGTGCAAGTGACAATGGTTACGTTGGTTATTATGCTTTTGTTGTTTATAATAGCGATAGCGAAATTACTGAAAGT
>JAZUSI010000129.1:0-8339 GCA_045606665.1 Christensenellaceae bacterium | reverse complement strand
TATACCATCTATTGCAATGTTGGTATATTTTTTCACCCTATCAAACGCATATTTTTTATCATCTTCAAGATCAGCAGCAATAAGACTTGTAAGCAAAATTTCTTTTTCACTCGTTGACAATCCTGTTACCGACACTTCTTTTTTAAAATAATCGTATTTATACTTAATCGCAATTATTTCAGCAACCTTGTCTGAAAGTTCGCCACGTATTATATCAACATAACATTCGGGACAATTAACTTTTAACTGAGCCCTGCCCTCACTATTTTTTTCATAAACCGAACAACCTGCGTGAGACAATAATTCGCCTATACTCGCTTGAATATATAGTAAGTTGTTTTCATTATAATCTCTTTCCGTTATTGTTATTGATGTCATACAGTTTAGTTTACGCCCCATAATAAATTTTATTTATTTTTTTAACTAAAATTAATAATTTATTGTAGATTTTTGTTATATTTTCCTTTACTAATAATCCTAAACACAAGTTTTCCAAATTGACACACAACAATTATTGAAAATGCTACAAATATTATTTTTATCTAAGAATTAAACGATAACGGTTTTATAAAAAACAAATTATATAAAACTTGCACGATTAACAAATGCAACAAAAATGCAAAAGCAAAAGTAAATACCATTATCTTATTTTTACCTATACTTTTAAAAATACTTTCTCTGCCTAACTCTCTTGAATTAAAAGCATTAAATAGTTGTAAAAATATAAAAAGACTGAACGTTCCACTTGCGATCTCATTAAGTTCAAGTTGTAAAAAATTATATCTGTATTGCAAAAACATTATTATTCCTATGTACAGACCATTAAAAATTATTCGTAGTAACATTGATAGTCCGACTATACTTTCTTCTCTTTTTACTGGTGGATACTGCATTACCTTTCTAGTTGCACTTTCCAAGCCTAAAGTTAATGCAGGAGGACCATCCATTATTATATTTATCCATAATAATTGTAAGGTATTAAATGGGGCTGGCAAATTTATAATTGCGCATACAGTTATAAATAATAATGCTGACAAGTTTACTGATAGTTGAAAAAGTATAAACCTTTGCAAGTTTTTATATACGTTTCTTCCAAAAGCTATAGATTTTACCACGGTTGAAAAGCTATCGTCAAGAAGTACAATATCCGCCGCCTCCTTGGTAATATCACTACCGTTTATCCCCATTGCGATTCCCACGTCTGCATGTTTTATAGCTGGCGCATCGTTAATGCCATCGCCTGTAACAGCGACAACTTCACCTAACTCTTTCAACGTCCTTACTATTCTCAATTTCATAGCAGGAGTACTTCTTGCAATAACGACTATTTTGGGTAAAATTTTCTTTAACGTAACGTCATCTAATTTTTCAAGTGTATGGCTTTCGATAACTTGACTAGCATCGTTTACTAATTTTAATTCCTTTGCTATGGCAAAAGCTGTCGTTTTATTATCTCCTGTTAATATTTTAATGGTTATTCCAGCTTTTTTACAATCATCAACAGCGCTAATAACGTCTTTTCGTATAGGATCTGCAATGGCTACAAAACCATCGTAAATATATTTAGGAGTATTTACGTCACTATCTAAATGTGCAAAACATAACACCCTTCTTGCATTCTGTTGATGAACTTTCATTTCGTTTAATATTTTCTGGCTTTGAGCATATGAAAGCGTGCATAATGGCAAAACTTTTTCTGGTGCACCTTTGACTAAAATTCTCTTTTTATTTGAACCCAAATTTATCGTTGTTGACATCATTTTTGACTGACTTGTAAAATTTTGTCTATCAACAATTGGATAAGCTTTTCTAAATTCTTGATATGAAAGTTCCTTATCCATTTTATTATAAGCCATTAAAAGTGCACATTCGGTAGCACTTCCCATGCTAATACTTTTATTCTTTGAAACCATTATGTCTGCAGTGGAATTAAGCACAAAATTTTGTCTAATAACCTCAGACTTTACCTTTTCTGGATTAGAACAAGTATTGTTATAACAAATGCTTATTACTTGCATTTTATTTTGAGTTAAAGTGCCGGTTTTATCTGAACAAATAACGCTGACCGCCCCTGCAGTTTCCGTTGCCGTCATCTTTTTAATCAAAGCGTTACTCTTAGCTAGTTTTATCATGTTTAATGCAAGAGAAATTGCAACAATAGTAGGCAACCCCTCTGGAACGGCTGCCACGATCAAGACTATACAAGCAATAAATAGTTCCTGTACGCTATTAAAATCTATTGCACCTAAAAGTCCTAGTCTAACCATTGAAATGATAAAAACTAAAACAGCACTGCTGGCACCTACAATCGTTATAATTTTACCTAATCTCGATAATTTTTCTTGAAGAGGCGCTTCCTTTAATTCTTTTGACAAAAGTTCACCGGCAATCCCACCCATTTCAGTGTTATTTCCAAGCGAGGTTATTATCATTTTTCCACTTCCATTAGTTACAAAGGTCCCTGAAAACAAACAATTTGTTCGTTCTGCAAGCGCATAATCTCTTGGAAGCAAATTGCTGACAGCTTTCTTGACTTGCAAACTTTCACCCGTCAAAGCTGACTCATCAACCATTAACTCGTTACTTTCTACAAGCCGTCCGTCAGCAACGATTTTATCGCCACTTTCAAGCAAAACTATATCCCCAACTATTAAATCTCGTTCGCTTATAAGCATAATTTTGCCTTCTCTTATAACCCTAACAGCAACGTTTCTATACATGCTATTCAAAACTTCAAAAGCTCGCTCTGAACTGCCTTCCATAACTAAAGTTATGGAAACGGATACTATAACTGCAAAAAGTATGCCAAAACACTCCACAAAATCATTTTCACCAGTCTTTAAAAATTTACCAAGCGCACTTCCAAAGGCAATGACAAAACCAAACAATAATATAATTAACATGGGTTCTTTAATGGCATTAACTAACCGATTTAAAAAGGACAGTTTTTTTTGCTTAGTCAAAACGTTATTGCCAAATTTTTTTATATTATCTGTCTGACCTATTTTACTGAGTCCTAAATTTTTATCGCTTTTTAATTCAACTAATATTTGCTCTAACTCTTTATCGTAAAAATTCATCAAAAGCCTCCGGTAATTTATAATAAAAATTATGCTAAATATATAAAATATATGAATAAAGCAATGGACAAATTGAAAAAAAAGTGCTAAACTATACGATGGTAAAAAAGGAATATTTTACAAAAGGAAGTTTTATTATGGATAAGTTTTATGAAGTTGACATTAACGGCGTAAAGGCACAATTACCATTGATTGCCCTTTCTGAAAAAGTAACCATTGCTTTTTTTAATTTACACGGCGATGCTCTTCTTACAGAACACTGTGGAAAAGAACTTGCTAAACTTGTTGGCGACAGTGAGGTTTTGATCACTGCTGAATCTAAAGGTTTACAACTAATGCACGTTGTTGCTAGAGAGTCAAACTTGCCAGATTATGCCGTTGCAAGAAAGTCAAAGAAGCTTTATATGAACGACGGAATTTCTGTTGACTATGGTTCTTCTATCACAACTGGTAAACCTCAACAATTTTTTCTTTCTGCAAAAGACGTTTCACTTATTAAAGGCAAAAAAGTCTGCATTGTTGATGACGTTTTGTCAACGGGAACAAGTCTTGACGGCTTGGAAAAACTAGTTGAAAAAGCAGGTGGTATCGTTTATAAAAAACTTTTTGTTCTTGCTGAAGGAGAATCTAAAGATAGACCTGACGTCAACTACCTCGCAACTATTCCTCTATTCTAAAGCTAACACTTTAATAAAATAACAAAAAATTTTAATACTAATTTTAAATGGAGACACATTATGGCAGTAAAAATTGTTGAAACTTCTCTCCGTGACGGGCATCAATCACTTTTTGCAACTAGAATGACGACTGATGAAGTCGTTTCTATGGCAAAAATTTTAGATAATGCCGGTTATCACGCTTTAGAAGTTTGGGGTGGCGCAACGTTCGATTCGTGTATGCGCTTTCTTAACGAAGACCCTTGGGAAAGATTAAGAAAAATTCGTGCAGTTTGCAAAAAGACCAAGTTACAAATGCTTTTCCGTGGTCAAAACATTTTAGGATATCGTCACTACTCTGACGACGTTGTTGATATGTTTTGCAAAAAGTCTATTGAAAACGGAATTGATATTATACGTGTTTTTGATGCGCTTAACGATATCAGAAACTTGCGTCAAGCAGTTATTTCGACTAAAAAGTATGGTGGTGAGTGTCAAATTGCTTTAAGTTATACCACTTCTCCAGTCCACACTATCGACTATTACGTTAACTTTGCAAAAGAAGTTGAAAGTCTCGGTGCTGATTCACTTTGTATTAAGGATATGGCTGGTGTTCTTCTCCCTGAAGATGCGACTAAACTTTTCACAGCTTTAAAGAAAAATACTTCATTGCCTCTTGAACTTCACTCGCACTGTACTGGTGGTATTTGTGAAATGACTTATATGGCAGCAGTTAAGGCTGGTTGCGACATCGTTGACACTGCTCTTTCCCCACTTTCTGGTGGAACGGCTCAACCTTCAACACAAGCCATTAACTCAGCGCTTAAAGGAACTAAACTATACCCTAACCTAAACGAAGACGCACTTCACGAGTGCGAACCTGTTATGGACAAGGTTGTTTCTAAATATATTGCTAGTGGAACTCTAAACCCTAAGGCGCTTACGATTAACCCTAATATTTTGACCTATCAAGTTCCTGGCGGTATGCTCTCAAATCTTATGAGCCAACTCAAAGGTCAAAACGCTATGGATAAATACGACGAAGTGTTAAAGGAAGTTCCTTTGGTTAGAAAGGATATGGGATATCCACCACTAGTTACCCCACTTTCTCAAATGGTTGGCACGCAAGCAGTATTAAACGTGCTTATGGGTAGATATAAGATGGTTGCAAAGGAAATCAAGGATTATTTACACGGAAAATATGGTAAAGCTCCTGCACCAGTTAATCCAGACATCTTAAAGCAAGTTGTTGGCGATGATGAAGTTATAACTTGCCGTCCAGCAGATTTATTACAACCAGAATTTGAAGACTTAAAAGAAAAATACAGTGGCATTGCAAAGTGCGATGAGGACGTTTTATCACTTGCACTATTTGAAAACGTTGCAACCGATTTCTTGAAAAAGAAATACGCTACTGATACCGATGAAGTTGATGAATTTAACGTCATTATATAGGAGTGAATATGGAAAATTTATTATTGGCATTGATTGATGGTAATAAAAGAGATTTCGGCGATGGTGCTTTAGTTTCTATCTTAGCAATAGTTTTGGTTTTCTCGATACTTGCGATTATTATCGCAGTGACCTACACAATCGGCAAGGCAATTGAGAAAAAAACAAGCGAAAACTCTCAAATATCACAAAAAGAAACTGTTTCTACCGATGTTCCACAAGCAAACAACGTAAAACTCGATTTAAGTGATGAAGACGCTGTTATTGCGACACTCGTTGCATCTATTGATTACAGAGAAAAAACAAAAAAAGATTTTAAAGTTATTAGCGTAAAGGAGATTAGATAATTATGAAAACTTACAAAGTTAAAGTAAACGGAAAGTTATATGAAGTTCAATTAGAAGAAGTTACGGAAAACAGCGAAAGCATTTCAGCACCTGCTCAAACACAATCAAGCGCACCTGCACCTGTTGCAAGTGGAAACGCTGTTATTGAAGCACCTATCGCTGGCAAAGTTCTTTCAGTTAACGTTAAGGTTGGCGATGCTGTTAAAAAAGGTCAACTTGTTGCTGTTATCGAAGCAATGAAACTTGAAAACGAAATTTTCGCTTCAGCAGAAGGTACTGTTAAGGAAATTCGTGCATCTGTTGGTGCAACGGTTAACAACAAGGACGCTCTTATTATTTTAGGTTAATTTCAAAGGTGCAAAAATGAACGTTGGAGATTTATTTAATTCAATTATAAATGGAACTGTTATTGCACAGTTCTTTACCGGTGATGGTTGGATGAGATTGGCTATGATTTTAATCGGCTGTCTTTTCCTTTTCTTAGCAATAAAGAAAGGATTTGAACCATATTTACTTATCCCTATCGCTTTCGGTATTATTTTGGTAAACATCTTACCTGAAATTTATATAACCGAAAGTGCTCCATACACCTACACTTACATGACCCCTGCTGGTCTAATTGAAACTTTTTCACTTCCAGAAATTTTGAAAGAAACTGTTTTCAATCAAATGATTGCTGATGGTACAATTGAAACTGTTTCTACTTTCAATGAAGTGATTGCAACTCAAACTGCAGTTCAACATCGTGGCTTACTTGGATATTTACACCTTGGTGTTGAATGTGAACTCTACCCTTGCTTAATCTTCCTTGGTATCGGTGCAACGACCGACTTTGGACCATTAATTGCAAACAAAAAGACTATGCTTTTAGGTGCTGCCGCTCAAATCGGTATCTTTATCGCTTTCTTCGGCTCACTCTTGCTCGGCTTTAACTTTTATCAAGCAGCATCAATAGGTATTATCGGTGGCGCTGACGGCCCAACTGCTATCCTAGTTTCCAATAAAATGATGGCTGCTATGGGTAGTGCTGGTGGTGATAACGGTGGTATGCTCGCAGCAATCGCGCTTGCAGCTTACTCTTATATGGCGTTAGTTCCTATTATCTTCCCACCTATTATTAGATTATTTACAACTAAGAAAGAAAGACTTATCAAGATGGAACAACTTCGCCCTGTTTCTAAAACCGAAAAGATTTTGTTCCCTATTATCGTTACTATCGCAGTTTGCTTAATCGTGCCATCTGCAACTCCACTTGTTGGGTGCTTGATGCTTGGTAATCTAATAAAAGAATGTGGCGTTGTTCCTAACCTTGTTAACACTTGCGCAAATGCACTTTTATATATCTGCACGATTTTGTTAGGTTTATCAGTTGGTGCAACTGCAAACGGAACAACCTTCTTGCAACTTGACACCTTAAAGATTTTTGCACTCGGTATTGCAGCATTTATTACTGCAGCAATTTGTGGTTTACTTTTCGGTAAACTCATGTGTAAACTCTCTAAAGGTAAGATTAACCCAATGATTGGTGCTGCCGGCGTTTCAGCCGTTCCTATGGCTGCGCGTGTCGTTCAAAAAGAAGGTCAAAAAGAAGACCCAAGTAACTTCCTTTTGATGCACGCTATGGGTCCAAACGTTGCTGGTGTTATCGGCTCTGCTATCGCTGCTGGTATTTTACTCAGCATTTTCTTGTAATATGCAATCTTTAAGAAAAAAACTTCATTTTAAGGAAATAAATTCGACGACTACATTTTTAAAGTGTAGTCGTCATTTATATAGGAATTTTACCTTTGTTTCAAGCGATTTTCAAACTGACGGACATGGTCGATTTGGACGTGCTTGGAGTAGTAATAAGGGGCAAAACCTATTATTTTCACTTTTAATTAAAGACAAAAAATTGATTGAAAAATATTCTTCCCTTTCCCTATGCTCTGCCGTTAGCATCTTTAAGGTGCTTAAAAGTTTTGACATTAAAGGACTTTCAATTAAGTGGCCGAACGACGTTTACGTTTTTGATAAAAAGATTTGTGGAATTCTTCTTGAAGGTTGTTCAACCGATAAACAAATGACCGATATTATTATCGGTATTGGAATAAACGTTAATCAAGAAAATTTTGAAGGAGAATTTTTAACTCCCCCGTCGTCTTGTTTTTTAGAAACGGGCAAAAAAATAAACCTTTCTAAATTAAAAAGAAAAGTTTATTCTCAAATTAAAAAAGATTTTAAGGAAATTAAAGAAAAAAGTGATTACCTTGAAATTGCAAGAAGAAATAATTATTTAAAAAGTAAAAACGTTTTTGCTGAAATTAATGGTGAAAAAGTCCCTATAAAAGTTGTTGATATTGCCGATGACAATTCCTTAATTTATGAGTATAATGGCAAGAAAAAAAGGATATTTTCAGGCGAAATAACCTTTCACATTTAATAAAACTTATCAATAACATTTTTGTTTTCGTAATAGATAAAAAAAGACAAGTCTTGCGACTTGTCTTTTTTGGTGGGGGCGATAGAACTCGAATCTACGACCTCTTGCATGTCAAGCAAGCACTCTAACCAGCTGAGCTACGTCCCCAAAGCTATATTATAATACCATACTTCTTTGTTTTTTACAAGCATTTTTACTTGTTTCCCTTTAAAAAGGTAAAACGCCTAATAATAGGCGCTCACCTCAGGAAAAAGTTTATTGAGAGTATGGTTTAGTTTGTTAAAATCCTTATTCTTTGGATTTTACAACTTGATTCTAACAAACGAAACTTGAATTTTTGTTGAAAAAACTTAAGTTTTAAAATTTTGTTAAAAATATTTTT
>JAZUSI010000128.1:0-6694 GCA_045606665.1 Christensenellaceae bacterium | reverse complement strand
GTTAACTCACCTTGGGCTGGTTTCACTGGTTTAGTTGCTGGTGCAACAGCCGCTGGTGCAACAGTCTCTTGGGATGGCACAACAGGCACTTCATTCTACAAAGCAATCAATTCCGCTATGGAATATGTTGAAAATAGTGGTTATGGTCCAACCGCAATTCTCGGTGGACCATCACTCTCAAGTGCTTTCCGTTCAACAATCACCGAATTAGGTGTTCTTGCTGGTGACCAAGGCGAAATTGGCGCATTACCAAGACACATCGACTTAACTGGTGGTTTCGCTCAATCCACAGCATTTGCTGTCGTTGGCGATTTCAGTTATCTCGTTTATTCCTTCCGTGAAGAAATGTCTATGAGAGTTCTCTATGAAGCAACACTCAAAGACCCAGCAACAGGTAGCGAACTCTACAATCTTGCACAACAAGATATGATTGGTTTACGTTTCACAATGCGTTTAGGCGTTGCATTACCAAACCCAGTCAACAGAGTTAGTGGTATTGCAAGTGGTAACACCATTAAGAGAGGTGCTTCTGCTTACCCATTCGCTGTTATTACCAAATCAAGTGCTGGTTCTCTCTAATACTTGATTAGATAGGCACACACAAAATAACCCACGAGAAATCGTGGGTTTCTTTTTGCTTTTAATGGTGTATAATAAGAGAGATGAAAAACACAACATCCCTTAATACAATCGACTTTGTTGTTCCTTATGTGAATAACCAAGATTTAGTTTGGCGAAATACTTTTATTAACTTTTGTAAAAAGTATAGATTGAATAATAAAATCGTAGAATTGGTTGGTTCTCGTTATGGTGGACTAACCTATATTTACGATCAACTTAAACTTGTTAATAAAAATATGCCTTGGATTAACAAGATATATTTATTGCTTTCTAACAAGGAACAAATTGATTATGAAAAATTACCAAACAATGTTGTAGTGGTCTTGCACGAGCAATTTATTTGGAATCAATTTTTGCCAACATTTAATAGCACTACTATTGAAATGTTTTTGTGGAACATTCCTAATTTAAGCGAATATTTTATTTACGCAAACGATGATATGTTGCCAACAGGAAAACTTGCACCAAGCGAGTTTTTTGAAAATGGTAAGATTAAAATAGAGTGGCGAAAAGACACATTTTATAAGAACTCAAATGTTTATTCTTATCAATGCAACAATAATTGCGTGTCTTTGTGCAAGAAACTTGGCATTAAATACGATGGAACTATGTTAAGACCAGTTCATTCGTTTACACCAATGATTAAATCACATTGCAAAGATAGTTTTTATTTGATTAAAGATTTGGTATTGCCACATATTTATCCATTTAGAACTGAATATCAACACAATCAATATATTTATCCACTTTATGAGTATTATAAATATGGGACTTTGGAAAGTTATATTGATTTTTGCTATACAGAACTTAAAGAAGATTTTGACCTTAATCACCAAATAGTGTGTGTTAATTGTGAACACAAAAAGGAATATGTTGATAAATATAGGAAAGAGATTAAGAAGTTATGCGAGTAGTTGTTTGTGCGATGGCTAAAAACGAACATTTGTATATCAATGAATGGGTTGAACATTATGTTAAACTTGGTGTTGATAAGATTTTTATATACGATAACGACGATTTGAAAAGCGACTACATTGGTAATCACATCAATGCGAAGTTTGGCGAAAATGTTGTTATTAAAAATGTTCGTGGCTTGAAACGAGAACATTTGCAAAATGATGTTTACACTGCTTTCTATAACAAATACGGAACAACATTTGATTATTGTTTGTTTTGCGATATTGATGAGTTTTTAGTGGGAACTAACGATATTAAAAGTTGGTTATCAACTCTAAATGCACCACAAATTAGGGTTAAATGGCGATTATTTGGTGATGACAATGTAATTAAAAGAGATGTTACTATACCTGTAAAAGATTTTTTCACAAAAGAAGTTACACACTCGCTTAATAGAAACTTAATTGATAAAGGCGATTTAGAAATACAAGGAAAGTTTATTCTTAAAGGTGGCTTGAAAAATATTGAGTTTTATTCTGTTCATTATGCTCGCTTGCTAAACAAACAAAAATTGGAAAGTGTATTACCAAGTGGCAAGCATTGTGAAAGTGGTGTAAGAATTAAAGAAGATTACTCGCAAGAAACAATTTTCTTAAATCACTATATGACAAAAACATTGGATGAGTTTATAAATCAAAAGTTAAATCGCAACGATGCTGTATTTAATAAGGCATTGAAAGTTGATTATTTTTGGCGAATTAACGAGAAAACACAAGAAAAGATAGATTACTTGAAAGGCAAGGGGTTATTATGAGTTTTAAGATTTTAGTAATGGGTTGTGATAAGAATAAAGATTTATTTGATCCATTCCACTATTGTATGGAAAAGTATTGGAAAGACCACCCAGAGATTATTTATTCAACCGAAAGTGTAGTGAATCCACATTACAAAACAATTTGCAAAAACTATGGTATCAACCAATGGACAAAGCGAGTTCGTGAAACTGTGCGAGAAATTGATAGTGAATATATCTTATTAACCATTGATGACTTATTTATTAGAGAACAGGTTGATACAAAAAGATTAGAAAACTTATGTTCGTTCTTGTTTGGTTATATCGCATCAATCAATTTAGAGTTTGTGTTTGACACATTGGACTTACCACTTAATAACGAAATATATTTTAGAAATCAACAAGGTAGATTCAAATTATCGTGTATGTGCCAAATATGGCAAAAGAAAGCATTATTAGATTTGTTTGATTATGATATTGACCCTTGGCAATTTGAAAAAAACAATCTTGCAAAAAACTATACATTCCTTATAAGCAAAAAAGGTAACTTTATAAATTGGGGAAAAAGGCGAGAAAATTGGCGATGGGGAATTGTTAAAGGAAAATGGACACACGAGTGCAAAGATTTCTTTGATAAGGAAGGTTTACAAATTGATTACAACATTCGTCGTTTTATAGATTAAAGAAAGAAGGAAAGAATTATGGGACACAAAAAAATTGACAAAGCCGAAGTTCAAAAGGCAAGATTAAAACGCATTTTTATTTCAATGCTTAATACGAATATTGCGATTATGCAATTCCAATTAACACTTACTAATAAAAAAGAAGATATTAAAGGACTTAAAAAGTTCATTCGTGATAGTGTGACAGCACAAGAAATTATTGGTAGTGTTAGTCATTACGAAATCTTGGTAAGTTTATATAATACTTTTATAAATGGCAAAGAAACTTACTTTGCGACTTTATGCAAAATTATTAACAACAAGAAAACTATCAAAAGATGGGATAGAACTCAAAAAGGTTTCAAAGAGTTTATTACATTAGAAAGCGAAGCAAAAGCGCGATCTAAAGCAGAGTATGAAAAGAAACTTGCGCAACAAGAAGCCATTAAGAAAGCCAAAGAAGAAGGCAAGCAACTTGACATGGTATTTGTTGATGGAAAATTGCAACCTCGCATTGTGGAAGAAAAATTAAATTAGTATAATTAAATGGCTTGGTGTAAAGTTTGTTGTGTTCTTTGCACCAAGTTTTTTATTGTGAAATTGCAACTTGTTTCTTATAATAAAAACAAAGGTGGTAAAACTTATGAAACAAGAATATATAATTACCGAAGATATTTTAAGAAGCGACTATGGTTTGATTTTAAGCGATTATGCGTTAGATACAACCTATGTTGAGATGATTATTAGAACTGCTTTTGGAAAAGCGGTTACCGAGATTTTATACTTAAACGATAACTTTGGGTTTGAAAGCGATATTGAAAATGCACTTGACAAAGAACCAAGACTTGTTGGTGCTTTCTTCAAGTTACAATATCAAATCATTTATAACTTAATTTTCCTTGGCGATAGCAACCCAATAAATGCCGAAGTTGATGATATTATTTGTAGCGACTTGCATTGGGGAAAAATCAACGGATTCCAAAAACATCTTTTCACAAGGGGGTAATTTATGTTAGGACAAAAAAACCCACTTTTAGTTGATAGAACCATTTATGCTTTCAAAGGCAAATGGCGAAATCCACAACAAGATATTCCAAGCAATATCTATTATTTCATAAGCAACAAACCTACTTTTAGCATTGAGTACAACAATGGTCGTGAAGAAATGAAACAAACATTAGAAGTAACTTGTTATGGCGAGCATCCGTTTTGCATTAACGATACTTTTACTTTACAAAATGGCGAGCAAAAACGAATTGTTGGTGTTGCTAACAACTATTTTGAAGCAAATATCGCGGTTCGTGATATGTTAAAACAAAGAATAGAAAGTCAAATATTGGTATTAGAATAATGGAATTAAGCGAGTTTGCGAAAAATATTAGAGAACTGCTTATTGATAATATGCCAGTTGAAAGTGACGAAAACTTTTTGAAGAAACACGCCAAAAGGGGCAAAAAGTTATTCCAGGCATTTGCAGGCGATTCAAATGGGCAGGTTATTCCACTTGGCACAAATGGTTATGTTTTTGAGTTAGGTAGCGAAAATCTTGAAACAAACTTCCCACATTACCACATTTTAGAAGATGCTTATACCATTAAAAAGCGTGGTAAAGGAACTGCTACAAGCAAAGGTAGTCAAGCAAAAATTAACGATAAAGGTTCGAGAGATTATGGCGCTTGGACTATAAATAGGGGAAAAGGCAAAACGAGTGTTTACCAAGAATATCGCAAAAATGTTCGTGGTGGCAGAAAGCCGAAAGAAAAATATAAAACTGTCGTTCAAAGAGTTGTTAATAAAGAAACTGGCGAAGTTACTAAAAATGTGGTTTATCAAAATGTTTCAACATCTTATATAAATAAGCATTATCATTATATTGAAAAAGCGATGGACTTTGGTTTACCATTTGTAGCACAAAAATATGGTATGCGTATGGCACGAGTTCAAATAAGTGATGAAGAAAAGCAAAGTGCTTTGCAAGAGTTAGGTTTATAATTATTGATAAAGTGCGATAATTTTATTAAAATTAAATAGAAAGCGAGATAGAGTTATGATAAAGACAATGCAAATAGATTTCGTAAGAAGTGTGCTTGACACAAAACTTAAATCATTCGCAAGTGGCACACAATTTTTTAATGACACAGACATTAAACTCTATTCTTTCTACGAACAATTAACACAAGATGATGAAGTTAATAGATATGTTGAACTTTACAATGATTTAGTTTCGCAGCAAAACAAACAAAACTTGGTTGGCTTTGGCATCGTAACGGTTACCGACTCGCCAAGTATTACAAATCTTAAAAAAGGTTTCGTTTCGCCATTTGAATGGGGATGCACTATTCGTTGTGCTTTGCCAAATCGTGACAAAATGATTGCGACAATTTACAAAATCATTGAAGATTATAAAGGCAAGAAACAAGAAGTTGCGCAACTTGATAACGGAAAACTCGTTCCTGTTGGCACACCTACAAATAGATTTACATTAACCATTGAAGATTACGATTATATTGGTGAAGTTTTTAGTTCGCCATCAAGCGAAATCGCAACAATTTTAAGTGGATTTGCGAGCAACTATGGAATTACAAATAACGCAACTCTCGTTTATGTTGAATATGAAGGCAAATTACAATTATATGAATATCAAGAAGATACTTGGGTAAACATTAGTGATGGTAATGTTCCAGAACACGGAAGTTTTGAAAAGTTGAAACTTGATTTATCGTTTGATGATATTAAAGTTACCGAACCATATACATTAAACAAAACCGAATATTGCACAATTTCATTTGGTGGAACTGCAACTCTTACAACAAAAAGTATTCGTTTAGGCAACGATTTAACACACGTAATTTTCTCTAAATACAAAGTTAAAGCACAAACTGATTATACTTTTGGCGCAAACTATTATGATTTAGAACCACTTGAAATGCCAAGTGGACTTAATGCAAATACAGTTCCAAATCAATTACGATCAAATTATTTTAGAGTAAACACACATACCGATAGTGTTGCTTTAAGTATTCAATACAATTTCTTATTAGACTTGGATTCACCACTCATTAAACAATGGTTTGAGTTTGGGCGATATGGTATCAACAACTTAAACGGTGGTGCTATTCAAGAAAATTCCATTACACCAAACATTATTTATAAAGTTAAAGAGATTTGGGTGTCTTGGGGCGAAATCAATGCTTACGAATATAAAGCAAAAATCGTTGAAGATATAGATATAGACAATACCGAAGGCGACACAATGACTATTGGCATTTCAATGCAAGTTCAAGGGGAAAATGACTAATGGCAACCATTTACCGATTTATCGTTGAACAAGGCACAAGTAAAAGTGCTGGTGGTAGAAGCAGTGGCGAAAGTTCTAAAAAAACCACAGCAAAATCCACTTCTCTTTTGAAAATGCTTAAAGGTGGTGGAAAAGGTGGTGTTGAACACAATAGAAAATTAAGAGCAATTAACCCTGTTCTTAACAAAGTCACTGGTGGTTATTGGGAAAAAGGTATGCGACTTGGTAGGGCTGGTCTTGGTCTTGTTAAGTTCAAGAAAAATGCAAACACAGGAAAAATGGAGTTTGCAGGATTAAGTGGTCCAGCCATAGCGATTATTATTGCTTTCTTGTTACAAATAGTTATGAAACATCACGCAAAACTTATTGCTAAAGAGCAAGAGAAAAACAAACTCAATTATAAAGCGATGGAAACAGGTGTTG
>JAZUSI010000127.1:0-52590 GCA_045606665.1 Christensenellaceae bacterium | reverse complement strand
CTTTTGAGCGATATAAACTCTAACGAGTTTGTTTACCCCAGGAGAAAGTTCATCTTTATTCGCACGCGTGAATATCTTAACGTCTACAACGATACCACCTTCACCGTGTGGAACTTTAAGTGACGTATCTCTAACTTCTCTTGCTTTTTCGCCAAAAATTGCTCTAAGTAATCTTTCTTCAGGGGTAAGTTCAGTTTCGCCCTTTGGAGTAACTTTACCAACTAAGATATCCCCACTATTAACTTCAGCACCGATTCTAACGATACCATCTTCATCAAGGTCCTTAAGTGCGTCTTCACCGACGTTTGGAATATCTCTTGTGATTTCTTCTTCACCAAGACGTGTGTCTCTAGCCTCGATTTCGTGTTCTTCAATGTGAATAGTAGTAAATACGTCTTCACGAACCAACTTTTCAGAAAGCAAGATAGCGTCTTCGTAGTTATAGCCTTCCCAGCTCATAAAGCCGACTAAAATGTTGCGACCGAGCGCAAGTTCGCCGTTCTTTGTTGATGGGCCGTCTGCAATAGTTTGACCTTTTTCAATTCTTTCGCCCTTATCGACGATAGGTCTTTGATTTAAGCAAGTGCCTTGGTTAGATCTTTCGAATTTCTTTAAGGTGTATTCTCTCTTTGTGCCATCATCTTCCTTAACGATGATTCTGTCACTTGCAACCAAGTCAACAACACCTGCCTCAACAGCGTTAACCATAACGCCAGAGTCGTATGCGATTCTTCTTTCAATACCAGTTGCAACGATAGCGTTTTCTGGACAAAGTAGTGGAACTGCTTGACGTTGCATGTTTGAACCCATGAGCGCACGGTTTGTATCGTCGTTTTCCAAGAACGGAATGAGTGCCGTTGCAACTGAAATCAATTGCTTTGGAGAAACGTCCATGTAATCCATCTTTTCTTTAACGTCTTCGGTAATTTCTTCTCTATGTCTGCAAGAAACACGGTCGTTAACGAAGTATTTATTATCGATAAGTGGTTCGTTTGCTTGTGCAACGATGTAATTATCTTCATCATCAGCCGATAAGTAATCAACTTGTTCGGTGACTATTGTTTGCATCTTACCTTCTGCATCAAGAACGTGCTCAATCTTTCTGTAAGGTGATTCGATAAATCCGAATTCGTTGACCTTAGCATAAGCAGCGAGTGATGAGATAAGACCGATGTTTTGTCCTTCAGGTGTTTCGATAGGACACATTCTGCCGTAGTGAGAGTGGTGAACGTCACGCACTTCAAAGGTTGCTCTATCTCTATTGAGTCCCCCAGGTCCTAAAGCAGAAAGTTTTCTCTTATGCGTAAGTTCTGCAATTGGGTTTGTTTGGTCCATAAATTGTGATAATTGTGATGAACCGAAGAATTCTTTAATAGCAGAAGAAACAGGACGAACGTTGATTAAACCTTGTGGAGTAACGTCCTTAGGATCTTGGGTTGCCATTCTTTCTTTGATAACCCTTTCAAGTCTTGCAATACCAATTCTAAATTGATTTTGTAATAATTCGCCAACAGAACGAACACGACGGTTACCCAAGTGGTCGATATTGTCGATAGTATTAATATCGTAAGCCAAATCTAAGTTAACCGACACTGCTGCAACGATATCGTCAACAGTGATATGCTTATGATTTAACTTTTCGATGAGAGGACGAAGCGTCTTTCTCATTTCAGCATCAAGTTTTTCTGGTAAGTTGCCAGCATTGATCATATCGTAGTAAGCAAGACAAGCTTCTATAAACTTAACCCTAATTTCTAAAGCCTTTTCTTCGTTCTTCTTATCTTCAGGCTTTTCTTCTCCACTATTATAGGTTCTTTCATCAAGATAGAAAATAGCATTGATCTCTTTCTTTAATATTTCAGCCGTCTTTTCAGTGCCGTTTTCCTTAGCAGTGTCATATACAACCTTTGAGAATTCAAGGGTTGGGAAATAAACGTATTTCAACAAACCAAACGTATCTGGATTAATACCAGTAACTTCCTTGTAATTTACAACGTTGTTTGAAATAATTTTATGTTTTACGCCGTTTACGTCAGCAAAGAACACGCTGATACCAGCGTTTTGAATTGCTTCAGCGATAGGCTTAGAAATCTTTTGACCTTTAGTAGCCAAAACTTCGCCGTCTGGAGTAATAACGTCTTCAGCAGAAACTAACCCAACGATTCTTGCGCCGAGTCTTAATCTTCTGTTGAATTTATATCTACCTACTCTTGCGAGGTCATATCGTCTTGCGTCAAAGAATAAATTTTTAAGGTGTTGCTTAACTGCATCTTCAGTTGGAATTTCACCTGGGCGCAAACGACGGTACAATTCAATAAGCGCGTCGTTTTCAGATTTAGACAAATCCTTTTCAGCCGTGTCCATAATCATCTTGTTGCCAGCGAAAAGTTCATTTAAGGCATCATCCGTTCCAAAACCTAACGATCTTAAAAGAACTGTTGCCGTCAATTTTCTAGTCCTGTCAACGTGAACCCACAAAACGTTTTGAGAGTCTTGTTCAAATTCAAGCCAAGCACCTCTTGAAGGGATTACAGTAGTATCAAAAAGTCTTTTACCAGACTTGTCCATTTCAGCGCCGTTATAAACGCCAGGTGAACGAACAAGTTGAGAAACGATAACTCTTTCTGCACCATTGATGATGAACGAACCATTATCGGTCATGAGTGGAAAATCACCCATAAACACTTCTTGGTCGATTACTTCATCGGTCACTTTGTTAACTAACCTAACTTTAACGCGAAGAGGACGTGCATATGTAGCGTCCCTATCTCTGCATTCTTTTACGTCGTACTTTGGCTCACCATCAAGGTTGTAATCCAAAAAGTACATTTCAAAGTGGTCAGAGTAATCTGTTATTGGTGAAAAATCTTCCAATACTTCCCCTATGCCGTCTTTAATAAAAGCATCATAAGAGTCTTTTTGAATTCTGACAAGATATGGTAGTTCGATAGCTTCTTTGATTTTGCTAAACGTTTTTCTCTTAACCTTGCCACATTCAATTTCAGGTAAAATACGTGTCATTAAAACACACTCCTTAAAAAAATAATTTTTGTGCTGATAGGTTTACAAATCCAAAAAAAAGTTGTATAATAAACCTTGTCGAGATAAGTTAACGAAAAAAATGATTTTTTTACGCCTTTTCTATGAAAAACTTCATTTTTTTTATTGTTTTTTTTGTAAAAAGGCTATAAAAGTCGATATTAACCTATCATAATGCATTTTATAATATTATCTTATCCTGTCAAGATTGTCAAGCGATTTTAATTGCTTTTGGAAATATTTTTATTTTTTCTATTTTTTTAGACAAAATTAACATTAAAAGGACAAATTTTTTGTATGCGAATAGACAAATTTTTGAAAGTTTCAAGACTTCTTAAGAGAAGAATAATTGCTCAAGAAGCATGCGATGGTGGCAGAGTCTCTGTAAACGGACGCGCCGTTAAACCATCTTGTCGCATTAAAGAAGGCGACGTTGTAGAACTTGGTTTTAATAGTGGAACAGTTAAATTCAAAGTTATGATGATTAAAGAAACGGTTAGAAAAGAAGAAGCCGAAAAAATGTATGAAATTATTGTAGAGTAGGTAGGTTTAACATGAAAACAAGTTTAATTCTCGCCTGTGCAGGCAGGGGCACGCGTGCAGGCTTTGACAAAAACAAGCTACTTATTAGCAAAAACGGAAAAACCGTTTTAGAGCACACTTTAAGCGCTTTTATAAACAGCAAAATGATTGACCAAATTATCATTGCAACAAGTCAAGAAGATTTTGAATTCGTTAAAGGTTTGGTTAAGGAAAAGGCAACTATCGTTCTAGGTGGCGAAACAAGGTCTGGATCGGTTAAAAACGCACTTTCTTTGGTGGACGGAGACATAGTACTTATTCATGACGGAGCAAGACCTTTCGTTTCAAATAAAGTTATAAAGGACTGCATAGATACTGCCAAAGAGTTCGGAAGTGCCGTTCCAATTATACCAACCAGAAACGCAATACTTAAAAGAGACGGCAACTTCGTTAAGGCCTATATAGGTAAAGACGAACTTTCTGCCGTTCAAACCCCACAAGGCTTTAAGACCGAACTAATCAGAAAGGCTTACGAACTTGCTAACGGCAAAAATTTTAACGATGACGGTGAATTATATCTAACGTATATTGGCGACTTGCGTGTATATGAAGGTGGCGAAAAGAACGTTAAACTTACCTTTAAGGAAGACTTCTCTTTCGTTGATGAAAATAAATATAGATTTGGCGTTGGGTTTGACTGCCATAAACTCGTGGAGAACAGAAAGCTCATATTAGGTGGCGTTACTATCCCCCACGACAAAGGTCTTTTAGGGCACTCTGACGCAGACGTTTTAACCCACGCTATTATGGACGCAATATTATCTGCTTTATCCTTAAGAGACATAGGCTATCATTTTAGCGACAAAGATCCACAATATAAAGACGCTGATAGCATTATTCTTTTGGGAAAAGTGCTTGAGATGATAAAGGAAAAGGGTTATAAAGTTCAAAGCGTTTCTGCAACCATTATGGCTGAAAAACCAAAACTATTAAGCCATATACCAACTATAACCCAAAATTTAGCAAACGCGCTCTCTATTGACCAAAGTTTTGTTGGCATAGGCGCAACCACTTTAGAGGGTTTGGGATTTGTGGGAAGAGAAGAAGGCATTTGCACTCACGCAACTGCAACACTTGTTAAAATTTAGTTGATGTATAACAAATGCTCATACGTATAAAAAACGGACTGTTCGATTGAACAATCCGTTTTTATTTTTATATTATGTTTTAGAAATTCAAAGTAAATGTGTTTTCATCTTCCATTGGAATTTCAAACCTACCTTCAAGTGCTGGCCCACAAGCGCCAGAACCTATACCACGCATAGCAACGTCTAAACATATGTTGGTTATGCCCCTGCGCTTTAGTTCAAAATCGTGTTCTGCTCTGTTTATTTCTTTTGAGGTATATGGCAAAACAGAGAAACTAAAAGGTTTATCAGCAGTTGCTGTAAATAAATTTTCAATATTTAACATACTGCTACCAAAGTGACTTCCCGTTTCTTGTGGTCTAACGTAATGAGTGAAGTTAGACTTTGCGTCGCTACTAAAGTAATCGTTTGTACAGCAAGTACGTTTATCAATGTAACTTTCGTGTGGGCCGTATCCAACGTAATTAAATTTAGCGTATTTTTCGTCCACTGCAAACTCTAAGCCAACCCTTGGCAAATTCATCTTAGCTTTATTCAACTCAAATATAGCGTATTCGTTTACTTTATACTTTAAGGAAATCTTCAACGCAGATTTTGACATTTCATATTTTAAGGTAAAGTATAGGCATGGTTTAACGGCGTCTGCAACTATTGCTCCATCAAACTCATATCCGTTTTGGGTTTTCTTGCAATTATAAATATATTGCGTGTTTTCTTCAACGCCAACGGCTTTCCACCTTCTATGCAAGTCCCCATACCTATCGTTATCGATATGCGCCCTTAAAACGTTTACTTTAATAGGGCTAACTAAAATGTTCTTTCCGTCAATATTAATTCCATCAATTTGTCCGTTAGTTTCATTAACCTTAACGTCTATTTCCTTGCCGTATTTTTCTATCTCGAATTTAGGCGCAGGATAGTCGGTTCTTCTCTTACCCGAATAAACGGCTTGAACTTCATACATAGACGAGTATGGCTTTCTATCGGGCGAGAAAATTCCGTTTGCACAGAAATTTCCATCGTGTCTTTTTTCACCGAAGTCTCCACCATAATAATACTTACCGTTCTTTTTTACAACCGCATCGCATAATTGCCACACAAAGCCACCCATAAGCCTATCGGACGTGTCGTAAAATTTCCAGTAATCAGAAATATCTCCACAACCGTTGCCCATTGCAATAGCCATTTCACATTGTAAAAACGGTCTTGTTTCCTTTTTATTGCCAAAGAATAAGTCCCCTTTGATTTGTTCAACGGTGGCATACATACCACAAACCATATCTATTCCCTTATAAGACTTAAATCTCTTGTTGTATGGAAACATATTGGTTATTGCTTGATAATGAAGCGGTCTATCATCTCTCTTTCTAACGTATTTTATCGCCTTATAGAAGTTTTTGCCAAATCCCGATTCGTTGCCGAGCGACCAGAGCATAACCGAAGGTCTATTTTTATCCCTTTCAACCATTGCACGTTGCCTATCGCAAATGCCGTCAGAGAACATCATAAGTTCGCCAAACTCCATCCACAACTTTTCTCTATAACCACCGTTTGCCCTGATTGCGCCGTGCGCTTCAAAATCACCTTCATCCATAACGTAGATACCAAACACATCGCATAGTTGATAGAATTCAGGCTTGTTTGGATAGTGCGCCGTTCTAATGGCGTTGGCATTGATAAGTTTAACTAACTTAAGGTCTTCATAAATAGTTTCTAGCGTTATGGTTGCGCCTGTGTCAGGGTGTGTTTCGTGTCTATTTATACCCTTGATTTTTTCGTGCTTGCCGTTGACTTTGTAAATGCCGTCAACGATTAAAGACGTTCTAAAACCAACTTTTTCGTAAATTACTTCGCCGTTTGCAGTTAATGTTAAATCGTATAAGTTAGGATTATATGAGTTCCAAGGCTTAACGTTTTTAACGATAATTTTTGCCGTTTCGCCTTTTTTAACAAAAACTTCTTGTCCGTCTAATTTTGCAGTAAAATCAGCACCCCTTTCGTTCTTAATAGAAAACACGCCATCTTCCCCATCAAAAGTGGTCTTGATAAAATAGTCCTCAATATGCTTTTTAGGGCGTGTTAAAAGGTAAACGTTTCTATAAATGCCGTTCCACCTAAACATATCTTGGTCTTCAAGATAACTTGATTTGCTCCACTTTAGAACTACCACGTCAAGAGTATTCTTGCCATTAGCCAAATATTTAGTTATATCAAATTCACTCGTGCAGTGTGAGATTTGAGAATATCCCACGTAATTGCCGTTCACGTATAGATAAAATCCACCACCTAAAACGCCTTCAAAGTTAATATCGTATTCTTTGCCCTTTTCCTTTTTTAAGTTAAATTCCTTTCTATAATGCCAACAAGGTGTATCTACTGGCGTATAAGGTGGGTCGTATGGGAAAGGATAGTGACTATCCACGTATTGAATTTGGTCGTATCCGTGTAATTGCAAACAAGAAGGAACTTTTATGTTGTTTTTTGGCTCTTTAGATAGGTCAACTTCATTTATATTCTTATATTGTTCTATCTTCCACTTTCCGTCAAGCGAAGTAAAAAGCGAACTCGACTTCCTATCGATAATGCCGTAAATAGTTTTTGGCTTATCTTTAACAGAAAATGGAACGTAATAACATCTATCTTTTTTTACGTTAATTCTCTTTGTGCTTAAAAATTCCTTATTGTGCAACATAATAGACCTCCTAATTCGGTTTATTGTATATGATTATACAATACTTTATTTATCTTTTCAAGACAAATTTTAATTTTTTATAGACATTTACTGTTTTAAATTATACCACGTGCGAAAAATAATTTATAGTTTATATTATCTCTAAAAATAGTAAAATCTTCCCAAATTAAAAGACTATAATAACAAAAAAAGTTGGGCAACTTTACCCAACTAATTTTAAAATTTATTTAATACTAAGCAGGTGTCCAGCCCATTTTTTGACCAGACAAAATGTGAATATGCAAGTGGAAAACCGTTTGTCCTGCATCGTCGCCTTGGTTTATTACCAAACGATATCCGTTCTCAAGTCCCAACTCTTTTTCAAGCTCAGGGATTTTAATTAAGCATTTTCTTACCATTTGGCTTTGTTCTTCATTCATTTCCTTAAGCAACTTAAAGTGACTTTTTGGAATACACAAGAAGTGGTTTTTAGCCTTTGGATCGATGTCCTTGATGATAATCATATTTTCATCTTCATACATTTTTGTCGCTGGGATTTCGCCCTTAATTATTTTACAAAATAAGCAGTTTTCCATAATTATTCTCCTTTTATTTTTGCGAAAGCGCCGTCTAAAAACGGCTCTTCGATTGTTACTTTTGTGATTTTGCCGATTTCAACTTTTTCTTTTAAGTAAACTCTTAAATAGTTCTCGGTATAGCCTTGATAAAATCCGTCCTTTTCTTCTTCACACAAAAAGTTCAAAGTTTTGCCCTTTAATTTATTAGCAAAATTCTCTTTACACTCTTTTTTAAGTACCAAAAGTTTATCAAGCCTTTGCTTTTTTATATCGCTTGGTAAATCTTGCATCTTGCTTGCAACCGTGCCACTTCTTGAACTAAACGGAAATGGGTGTATATCAGAAAACTTAACCTTTTTAACAAGATCAACAGTCTCTAAAAAGTTTTCTTCAGTCTCGGTTGGAAAACCCACGATAATATCGGTGGTTATTCCTGCGTCGCCAAAGTATTCACGAATTAGGCTTACCTTTTCAAGATATTCATTAGCCGTGTAATGCCTGTTCATTGCCTTTAGCACGCTGTTGCTACCCGATTGCAACGACAAATGAAAATGTGGAGCAAAGTCTTTTAACTCTTTTAATGCTGATAAAAATTGCCTATCAATAACGTTTACTTCTAACGAGCCGAGCCTAATTCTACAAGGTAAATGTTTAAGTTCTTTAATTAGTCCCGATAAGCCCACGCCGTCATAGTTATAAGCCGATAAGTTTATGCCGTTTATAACCACTTCTTTGGCATTAACGTTCTTTATCTCTTGATAAACGCTTTTTGGGTTTCTTGACCTAGTTCTACCACGAAGATATGGAATAATACAATACGAACAGAAATTATTGCACCCGTCTTGAACTTTTACGTATGCTCTTGTTCTAAGCGATTTAGTTGGTAAAAGTTCTTCAAATTTATCGCAAGGTGGTGAAACGTGATTGCCCTTTTCATTCAGCATTGATAAAATATCGTTCTTGTTAAACACACCAGTTAGCAAAAAGTCGCTCGACTTGTTTTCAAATTGTTTTGGGTCTTTTTGAACGGCGCAACCAGTAAAGATAATCTTTGCCTCATTAGATAGTTTTCTAATTCTGCTTGCCATTTGTCGAGATTTCTTTTCAGCTTCAGCTGTCACTGCACAAGTATTGACTATGTATAGGTCTGCCTTTTCGAGTTTATCGCTAACTTCATAGCCCAAATTTATAAGCCCACTGATAAGTGAATCACTTTCGCACTCGTTGACCTTGCACCCAAGGGTAAAAACAACTGCTTTCATTAAAAATCCTTTTTTAATACGAGTGCAGACCACTCGCCTTTAATCTCTTGTTCTACAAAGCTAAATCCTGCGTTAAAGTATGCTCGTTTTACAGCTTCAAGCCTTTCAACAAGTATTCCACTTAAAATTATCTTTCCACCGTCGTTTAGGTTGTTGCCAATATGTGGCGCAAATGCAATAAGCACTTCTGCCATTATATTGCAGACTATAATATCGCCACGCACGGTGTTATCGTCGAGCAAGTTTTTAAGCAACACTTGCCCATTCGTTATATTATTGAGCTTCATATTGTGTTCGGTAGCAACGATTGCGCATTCGTCAATGTCGGTCATAATAACCTGCTTTGCACCGAGTTTGCTTGCCGAGATGCCAAGAATACCACTTCCACACCCCACGTCTAAGACGGTGTTATCCTTTTTAACGTGTTTGCTTAAAAAGTTAACACACATGGAAGTCGTTTCGTGTTCGCCTGTACCAAACGCCATATTGCTATCTAAAAGTACTTTAATTTCGCCGTCTTTTGCCTTGTAGTCAATCCACTCTGGAACGATTACGATTTTATCTATTGGAATAGGCTTAAAATGTTCTTTCCACTGTTCGCGCCAAAGGTCGCCGTCTATTTCTCTTTTAATCGTTTCTAAACTTCCCAAATCAAGTGGACTATTCGCCTTCATTTCTAAAAGGCTCTTTTCCACTTGAGAAATAGTTTCTTTAGCAGTTTCTATAGGAAAATAAGCTTTTATAAGCACGGTTTTATCTGCCTTAAAAATACTTTCATCAGCATAGTCCCACGCTTTTCCGTCTTTAGATAAAGCGATAACGTCTTCCACGTCGAGAATAACCACGCCACTGTCGGTAAAATTCCATAATAAATCGCTTATGATTTCACTGCCTATATGAGTTGTTGAAATTGTAAGTTCAATAAAATTATTCATTATTTTTTATCGTATGGATTCTTGCCATACATTATTTCCACGTTATCCTTATATTGTTTCATATTTGGACATTGTTTGATGTCTGTTGAATTTTCAAATTCTTCCAAAATCTTCTTTTGTTCTTTGGTAAATCTTGTTGGCACTTCAACCATAACTTGAATATAAAGGTCGCCAGTGCCACGATTTGTTTTAATTCCCTTGCCACGCACGAAGAAGGTCTTTCCACTTTGAGTGCCCTCAGGTATGGTATAATCAATAGTGTCGTCAATTAGTGGAATTTTAACCTTCCCACCCATAACTGCCGTTTTAAAGCTTATTGGCACTTCAACGTAAAGGTCAAAGTTCTTGCGTTTAAATATCTTACTTGGCTCAACCTTAATAACGATAATAAGGTCACCTGCAGGTCCACCGTTAGTGCTTGCTTGACCAAATCCTACTTTCTTTATATAACTGCCTGTATCAGCACCAGCTGGGATATCTAAAGTGAGTTTAGTTTGCGCACGAGAATAGCCTTTCCCGTTACAAACTTTACAAGGCTCGATAATCTTTTTACCAGTACCCTTACACTCATCGCAAGGCTTAACGCTAACCGAACGGAAAAATCCGTTGCTAGTCGTATATTGGATTTGCCCAGAACCACCACATTTGTCACAAGTTTTATAAGAGGTTCCATTATTCGCACCTGTCCCTTTACAAGCAGAACAAGGCTCGTTTCTAGTATAGGCTATTTCGCGTCTACAACCCTTTGCAGCATCTAAAAAACTTAAAGTTAATTCAACCGTTATATCGTCACCCTTGACTTTAGTTTGAGCACGCGTTCTTGATCCGCCAAAGCCACCAAAAATATCGCCGAAGATATCACTGAAGTCGCTAAAGCCACCGAATCCACTTCCACTAAATCCACTGCCACCACCAAAGCCTGCACCGTTAGGGTCACCGAAAGTGTCGTAATTTTTTCTTTTCTTTTCATCAGACAAAACTTCGTGTGCTTCGTTTATTTCCTTAAATTTTTCTGCACACTCAGGGTCGTTAGGATGAAGGTCTGGGTGATATTTTTTTACGAGCGTTCTATACGCCTTTTTTATATCGTCTTGGGTAGCGTCTTTGCTAACGCCAAGTGTTTTGTAATAATCTTTTGCCATAAAAATTCCTTTATATTAGTCCTTAATTTTCGCTTGCCATATTAACTTCAGTTGGATTTTCTTTTTGTTCAACTTTTTTTCTTCTATAAAATCTAATAAGCCCGATAACACCAGAAATAGTGCAAGTTGCATCGCAAACGAGTGCAAGTGCCGTCATTGGCATTTTAGCTATACTGTTGGCAAGCCAGAAAATAACGTTCAAGAGTGCAAAATATCTATAATTTTTCTCATCAATAACAAAGTAAGCAATTGCCCCAAACACGCCTGCAATCGGTGGGAATATATCGTGCCAAACCTTAAAGCCAACCACACAAATTGTAATTTGTAAAGCCAAGAATACGTATAACCAAACTATGCTTTTCGCCCATTTATATCTGTCCCTTTGCATAAATACTATAGTTTGCAACATAGACACTAAATTAGCAAAAGCGCTTACGGTTTGCCCTTGCAAGATAAAGTAAATAAACCAGCAAAGGTTTGCGCACAAACAAATTATAAGTCTTATCGTTCTTTTTTTAAATTGGTATTCGCTTACCTTAATTATAATAGCAAGCACACCAAAAAAATTAAACAAAACTATGTACCAAAGCCCTAAATTACTATTTAGAAAAGCAACAAGCCCATCAAACATATTGTTTATGGATAATAAATTTAACATATCGCACCTTTAATTAAGCATAAACTGAAAGGCAAAAATTTTGCCTTTCAGTTAAATTGTTTTCTTTAGTTTTTAACCTTTAGAAATTATTGATGGAACTCTGTATCCCCAGCGTTTGCGCCACCGTTTGCGTTAGGATCGCCGTTAGGGTTTGCTTGTTGGTAAACCTTGCCGAAGATTTCTTGAGATACTTGAGACAACTTTTCAGTTGCGCTAACTATTCTAGCATCATCGTTACTTTCAAGCTCAGTTTTGGCAAATTTAACTTCTTCTTCAAGTTTAGCCTTGTCTTCAGCAGGAAGCTTATCTCCAAGATCTTTGATTGACTTTTCGATAGTGAAGATAAGTCCGTCAAGTTTATTTTTATTTTCAACTACTTGCTTTCTCTTCTTATCTTCTTCTTCGTATTGCTTAGCTTCGTTAACAGCCTTATCAATATCAGCATCAGAAAGATTGGTTGAAGAAGTTATAGTGATGTTTTGTGATGCGCCTGTACCCAAGTCCTTTGCAGAAACGTTAACGATGCCGTTTGCGTCGATGTCAAAAGTAACTTCGATTTGTGGCACGCCACGTGGAGCAGGTGCAATACCTGATAGTTGGAAGTTGCCCAAAGTCTTGTTGTCTTTAGCAAATTCTCTTTCACCTTGTAAAATATGAATATCAACAGCTGTTTGGTTGTCAGCAGCAGTTGAGAACACTTGTGATTTCTTTACAGGAATGGTTGTGTTTCTTTCAATAAGTTTTGTGCAAACGCCACCTAAAGTTTCAATACCGAGTGAAAGTGGTGTTACGTCTAAGAGTAAAACGTCTTTAACTTCGCCTGATAAAACACCGCCTTGAATAGCAGCGCCGATAGCAACGCATTCGTCTGGGTTAATGCCCTTAAATGGTTCTTTGCCCGTAACCTTTCTAACTTCATCGATAACGGCTGGAATTCTTGTTGAACCACCAACTAAGATAACCTTGTCGATTTCAGAGAAAGATAAACCTGCATCCTTCATTGCGTTTTGCATTGGGGTAACGGTTGCTTGAACTAAATCTTCTGTTAATGCATCAAATTTTTGTTTTGTAATATCAACGTCAAGGTGCTTTGGTCCGGTTGCATCAGCCGTGATAAATGGCAAGTTAACGTTGGTTTTTGTCATACCAGAAAGTTCGATCTTTGCCTTTTCAGCAGCCTCTTTTAATCTTTGCATTGCAAGTTTGTCGCCAGTTAAATCGATACCTTCTTTAGCCTTAAATTCAGCGATAAGATAGTCCATAACTCTCTTGTCGAAGTCATCGCCACCGAGCATGTTGTTACCTTGTGTTGCCAAAACTTCGAAAACGCCGTCGCCAATTTCCATAACTGAAATATCGAACGTACCACCACCAAGGTCGTAAATAATACCCTTTTGCGTTTTGCCTTCCTTGTCAAGACCATAAGAAAGTGCTGCGGCTGTTGGTTCGTTGATAATTCTTAAAACGTTTAAGCCTGCAATTTTACCAGCGTCTTTAGTCGCTTGTCTTTGACTGTCTGAAAAATATGCAGGTACGGTGATAACTGCGTCCGTTACAGTGCCACCAAGATAGCTTTCAGCATCTTTTTTAAGTTTTGTTAAAATCATTGCTGAAATTTCTTGTGGTGTATATTTTTTGTCGTCAATAGCAACTTTATAATCAGAACCCATATGTCTTTTGATAGATGAAACAGTTCTGTCTGGGTTAGAAACTGCTTGACGTTTTGCAACTTGACCAACTAATCTTTCTCCGTCTTTTTGAAATCCCACAACTGATGGGGTTGTTCTTGAACCTTCAGCATTTGCTATAACTACTGGTTCACCATTTTCCATAACTGCGACACAAGAGTTTGTTGTGCCTAAATCGATACCTATTGTTTTCATTTTTATATTTTCTCCTTATATTTGCTAAATTTATTTAATAACGCTAACCGTAGCGTACCTTATTATCTTATCTTTTTTTCTATATCCCTTTTGGAATACTTGTTTAACCGTGTCAGGCGTATCCCCTTCTTCAGCAGGCACTTGCATAACGGCCTCTGCAATTTGTGGGTCGAACACTTGACCTATAGGGTTAATCTCTTCAATTTCAAGTGACTTTAACGTGTCGTCAAACTTGCTTCTTATTCTCTTAATGCCGTCTAAAGTCTTTTCATCAAGACCTAAAGTCAACGCCCAATCGAGATTATCTCCAACGGGGAGAATTTTTACTATAACGCTTGAAACACCTTCGTTATAAGCCTCTGCCCATTGTGTTGCCGTGCGCTTTTTGTAGTTATCGAACTCAGCAACGTTTCTTATCCATTTGTCCTTATATTCATCAACTTGTTTTTGAAGCTCTTCGTTCTTCTTTTGCAATTCTTCAAGCTCGTTAACGACTACTTCTTCTTGTTCAGGGGCTTTTTCGCCCTTTTTCTTCTTTTCTTCCATTTCTATATCCTTTATTTTTTATTTGTTATTAAATCTTCCAAAACCTTGCCAACGCCTTCTAAAACTGAAACCACCTTTTGATAGTCCATACGAAGTGGCCCGATAACGCCGTAAGTCCCAATCTTAACGCCACTTGCCGAGTAAGTTGCAGTAACGAGCGAGCAATCTTCTGGCATATCCTTTTCTTCCCCACCGATTTTAATGTTAATCTCGATATTGTCGCTATCGTCTTCCAAAAGGCTTGCAAGCTTGTTTTTGCTTGTTACAACCGAAAGGAAATTTTTAACCTTTTCTGCATCAGAGTATTCAGGGTTGTTTAATATTTTGTTTTCGCCTTCAAGCAAAATCTTGGACTTGTTATCTTTAATGCAGTCTTCAATTACCCACATAACCTTGTCAAAAATATCACGATAGGTTGAAAGTTCGCTTTCAAAGGCTTTGCCGATTGACATTATCTCACCGAGCTTCTTGCCCACACAAAGTTTAGAAATCAAAACACTTGCTTCAGCTATTTGCTCGTCTGTCATATCGAGTGGTATATCGATAAACCTATCTCTAATGAAAGTGTTTTCAGTAACGATTAGTAATAGCGCTTGCGTTTTCTTGTATCTAAAAATATCAATTTTAACTATTTCATCGTCTGCACTGTTTGACGTGTAAGCAATAGACGTGTAATCGGTTAAGTCGCTTATAACCTTAACGGTGTTTTGCACGACTGCCTCTAGGTTATCTGCGTGGCTCTTAAAGGTCTCTCTTATCGCCCCCACGTCCTCTAAAGAAAGATTGCTTTTGTCCATAAGTTCGGTAACGTAAAGTTTATAAGCTTCTATAGATGGAACTCTACCACTACTCGTGTGAAGTTGGGTTAAAAACCCAAGTTCTTCTAGTCCTGCAAGTTCGCTTCTAACGGTTGCCGAACTGATATCTTGAACGTACTTTTCAGCAATGCTCTTGCTAGAAACAGGTTGCGCCGTTGCAATATAATCGTCAACCACCATTTGCAGTATCTTTTTCTTTCTTTCTGAAAGTTTCATCTTTACCTCGTTTGGCACTTTGAAAAGTTTTTTGTTAGCACTCTTTCCCTCAAAGTGCTAACTTGTGAGATAATTATAAAACTAATATGTGTATTTGTCAAGAGTTTACGCTAAATATTTTTAAAATAAATGTTTAAAAAAGTTATAAAAATTTTTTTATAAAAAGTCATATATGAAAATTGCCCACCGAAAACTATCGATGAGCAATTAAAATCATTTAAATAAATGATATATCCTTAACAAAAATCTATTCTGTTCTTAAAGCGACCACAGGGTCTTGGTGCGCTGCTTTTCTTGCAGGGATAAGCCCTGAAATTACAGTTAAGAAAATGCTTATTCCCACCATTATAAGTGCAGACGTTATTGGCAAAATCATTATTGAGAAACCTGCTGCATTTTGAACGATTATATTTACGATTAGTGAGATTAGATAAGTTATGCCAATACCCACCAAACCACTTGTTGCGCCTATCATAAGTGTTTCTGCATTGAATAAATTTGAAACGTCACTCTTTCTTCCACCGAGCGAACGAATAACGCCAATTTCCTTTATTCGTTCAACGACTGAAACGTAAGTTATAATTGCAATCATAACGCAAGACACAACGAGTGACAAAGAGGTAAACGAAATTAGTGCAATAGACACGACGTCAATCATGGAATCTATCATATTCATGATCAAAGTTAGGCTATCCGTATATTTGATATTTTCTCTTTGATCTTTAGTTATGGTTTTGTCCCCCACAACAACGTCGCCTTTTCCGTTCCACTCGTCCAAATATTTAACCACTTTATCTTTCATATCGAAGTCCATAGGGTAAATAGAAATATCGTTAGGAACTGCAACGCCACCGACGTTTCTATTAGACAAAGAATAATAGTCGCCCGTAGTAGAACCGGTAGAACCCATCATTCCACCCATCATTCCCATCATACTGCTCATAAAGTTTGTTGAACCGACAAAACCTACAGCCTCTTTTTCTTCAGGAATAATTTTATCGGTTGGGTCAGGGTCATGAAAATAGGTATAATTATAGGTTATGCCGTAAGCAATTTCCATAGTCTCTTGTGGGTTTTGAGGATTTGCCTGATTGTAAATCATACTGGTAAATGGTTTACCCTCGTTATTTTTCTCCCAATTATCTAAGAACGTGGAAATTTTGCTTTGGCTAGTAGTCTCTTTCTCGATAATGCTTTCTGCAAGAGCTTGAGTATAATACATTCCAGCTTCTAAACAGCCAAAATTAATATTATCTTTAGTTTCCAAAATACCGACTATTTTAAAAGTCATTCCGTCTTTAAAGGTATCGTCAACCTTATACTTATAGTTAAACGGATTAATAGGGCTAGCCTTTTGTTCAAACACTGTGTCATTAGGATAATACGTAAAGGTTTTTCCCAAAAGCTCCTGATATGTAAACTCTTTTTTATCTAAGTCTGGATTATATCCAACGTCAGGCTTTCCCTCACCACTAACGGCACGATAAACAATGTTCAAAAATTCTTCTTGAGTATAATATCCAATTTGCGCTAACGTAAGATCGGTCAAAGCTCTATCTTTGTTTAAAACAAGCATAAGTTCATCTGGTTTTTCAGCAATATTTCCATCGAGGAGGTTATACTGAGTTTTAATATATTCGCTGTCAGACGGAGCTTGCATAAACGTTTTGCCAAGTTGGGTTATCAAAGAGGCTTGTTGCTTATATTCTGTTTCTTTCATAACGCTTGTATATATCTCTTTTATAGCAGATATGGACACTGTTTCGCTATGCGTTTTATCTCTATTAAAATCGGTGTAAATATTATTGGTTATATCTATACCATAATCCACCTTAAACGCAGCGTAGCCTTCAGGCATTGAAAGGACGTAATCGACATAATCTTGAGTAATATTGTTTTTAACGGCTATTTTATTCATCGTTTCAAAACTTTGAGCAAGTTGTTCCATAGTTGCATCGACGTTTACGTAACCATCTTTCTTAATAAACTTAACTTTTTTTGAAAAGGACATATCGCCCATAATTGATTCTAAATCATAAGCCGTTTCCTGTATAGTTATTGGGTTGCCAGAAAGCATATCGTCTTGCATATTAGATATATACGTTCTAACCCCTGTTGAAACAGCAATAACTGCTGAAATACCTATAATACCGATTGAACCAGCAAACGAAGTTAAAAGAGTTCTGCCACGTTTTGTAAACAAATTTCTTGCAGACAACTTAAATGCAGTCCAAAGGCTCATCTTTGCTTTAGCTTTTTTAGTCTTTTTTTCTTTTACTTTTGGGGTTTCTTCTTGTTCAATTTCCCTTTCGGCAAGTTCTTGTTCTATGGTGTATGGATTTGTGTCTTCAACCACTTCGCCGTCAACAAGACGTATAATTCTATTTGAATACTGCTCTGCTATTTCGCCGTTGTGGGTAACCATTATAACGAGTTTATCTTTAGAAATCTCTTTTATAAGGTTCATAATTTGCATGCTGGTTTTACTATCGAGCGCACCCGTAGGCTCATCTGCAAGCAAGATATCAGGCTCGTTTACAAGCGCACGGGCTATTGCAACCCTTTGGCATTGCCCACCAGAGAGTTGATTTGGGCGCTTCTTTTCTTCACCTTTTAACCCCACCTTTTCTAAGGCTGACATTGCCCTAGAAACTCTTTCTTCCTTGCTTATACCTGAAATTGTTAACGCGAGTTCAACGTTGCCTAAAACTGTTTGGTGTGGAATAAGGTTATAACTTTGGAAAACAAAACCTATGCGCCTATTCCTATAAACGTCCCAATCTCTATCGGTAAAGTTCTTAGTGCTTTTCCCAGAAATAATAAGGTCACCAGAAGTATATTTATCAAGCCCACCCACAATATTAAGAGTGGTGGTCTTGCCACAGCCAGACGGACCTAAAATGGAAACGAACTCACTTTTTCTAAAAGCGATGTTTAAGCCTTTTAGAACTTCTATCTCCCCACCTGCAACTTTGTAATTTTTGGTTATATTTTGTAAACGCAACATGTTAGTTTCTCCAAAAAATAATTATCTTATATATTATAACATCATTTATTAAATAAATATTGAAATTTAAATAAAAAAATCTACTAAATCAAATTTTTTAGTAGATTTTTACAAATTGTTTATCGTTTATATAATATCCGACATATTTTTTACGAATTCTATTGGGTTTTCAATGTCAAGACCAGCTAAAATTCTTGCTTGTTCATATAAAACGAAAGCGTATTTTTTAAGTTTTTCCTCATCGCTTTGAACGGCTTTAAGTCTATCCAAAATGCCATGTTCTAAACTGATTTCTAAAATCTTTTCGGCTTTCATTTTGCCGTCTGCATTTGGCATAGAAGCAAACACCTTTTCCATTTCGATAGAAATATCGCCACTAGCAATAATTGCCACAGGGTAATTTTTAAAGTTTGAAGTAAGTTTAACTTCCTTTACCTTGTCTTTTAAGATTTCAGCTAATTTTGTTAAGAGTTCTTTATTTTCTTCTTGCTTTTCGTTTAATTCTTTCTTTTCATCTTCACTATCGATAGAGAAATTTTCTTCGGAAACAGACTTAAACTTCTTGCCTTCATAGTCGATAAGTATCTTTGCAACGAACTCATCTACTCCGTCTTTGAAGAACAATACTTCATAACCCTTGTTTTTAAGCTTTTCTATATTAGGGAGCGATGCGATCTTTTGATAATCTTCACCACAAGCATAGTAAATAAATTCTTGATTTTCTTGCATATCCTTGACGTATTCAGCAAGGGTAACGAGTTGCTCTTTCTTTGAAGAATAGAACATCAAAAGGTCTTTTAACTTATCCTTGTTCATACCAAAGCCTGCATAAACGCCAAACTTCATTGAAAGCCCGAATTCTGCAAACATTTTTTGATAGTTTTCCTTATCGTCTTCAAGCATCTTTTTAAGTTCTGCTAAAATTTTCTTTTCCAAACTATTGGCAATCGCCTTAACTTGCCTATCTTGTTGCAAAATTTCACGAGAGATATTAAGATTTAAGTCTGCACTGTCAACTATACCCTTAACAAACCCAAAATAATCAGGCAAAAGTTCTTCGCACTTTTCCATAATCATAACGCCGTTGCAGTATAGTTTAACGCCCTTTTTATAATCTTTTGAGTAGTAATCGTAAGGTGCTTTTGCTGGCACGAACAAGAGTGTGTCGTATGTAACCGAACCTTCGATTTTAGCATAAATACTCTTTAATGGATTTTGATAATCGTGGAATTCGTTTTTATAAAATTCATTTAAGTTTTCAGTCGTTACTTCTCCCTTTGGCTTTTTCCAAAGTGGAACCATGCTGTTTAATGTTTCAAGTTCTGTAACTTGTTCGTATTCAGGCTTATCGTTAGGAGACCCTTCTTTAATTTTAGAACGAGTCATCATCATTTGGATTGGATAACGGATATAGTCTGAATATTCTTTAATAAGATTTGCAATCTTATATTCTTCTAAAAAGTCTGAATATTTATAGTCTTCTCCATCAGCTTTAAGGAATATTTCAATCTTTGTGCCAAGACTATCCTTTTGTGCTTTTTCAATGGTATAACCTTCCACCCCTGCACTTTCCCACTTAAATGCATCATCGCTTCCGTAAGCCTTTGTAGTTACAATTATTTTATCTGCAACCATAAACGCTGAATAAAATCCCACGCCAAATTGACCTATGAGTTGGTTATCGGTCTTATCTGAATTTTCCTTTTTAAATGCAAGCGTACCACTTTCTGCAATCGTGCCAAGGTTTTTCTCTAAATCCTTATCGGTCATGCCGATACCGTTATCTTCAATTATAAGCTTCTTGTTTTCTTTATCAAGAGTTATGTTAATCTTAAAATCCCCATTAACTTTGCTATCAGTAAGTGAAATAAACTTTAACTTATCAATAGCATCACTTGCGTTTGAAATTAACTCTCTTAAGAATATTTCCTTATTAGTGTAAATAGAGTTAATCATAAGATCAAGTATTCTTTTAGATTCGGTTTTAAATTGTTTCATTTTATCTCTCCAAAATTTTTATCAATACTTATTATATAATGTTAAAAAGTTTTGTCAACTTTTTTTGCACAAAACGCCAAATGGCACAATTTTTTGTGCCATTTGAATTTCTTTTAGTCGATTTCAATATGCTTATGTGGAATCTCTTTTCTTTCCATCTTTGGAATATTAAGTGTAAGAGTGCCGTTATTGTATTTTGCCTTAATATCTTCTTCAGAAAGGGCGTCTCCAACGTAAAAGCTTCTTTGATAAGAGCAAACTCTTTCTCTTCTAATGTAGTTTGATTTGTCTTCTTCTCTTTCTTCGGTTTTTGCACTTATAGTCAAATATCCGTCGTTAAGAGTTAAGTTAATGTCCTTTTTCTCAAAGCCAGGAAGGTCAACGGCAAGTTCATATTCCTTTTCACTTTCCTTTATATCGGCTCTCATATTGCCAACTTTATTTGAAAAAGTGGTTGGCTTAAAAAAGTTATCGAAAAAGTCATCAAAAATGTCGAATGTGTTAAAATTTCTGTTTGTTAAATAGTTTCTCATAATATCATATATCTCCTTTTATAAATTTATTTTGTTTTAGCACTCTCTTGTTTTAATTGTTAGCACTCTCATTGCTCGACTGCTAATTTCAATTATTATTATAATCATAAAATTTGCCTTGTCAAGTGTTTTATGAAAAAAATTAAAAAAAATTTTAAAATAAAAAAGTGCACCTAAAACATAAGCACACTTAGTTTGTACAGTATTTTATATTTTATTACGTTGAACGTTTTTTCAATCAAAACCAAACAAATCGTTTGGAGTTATATCCAATCGTTTACACAAAAACATAATTTTCTCGTAATCGAGTTGAATCTTGCCACTTTCATATTCGCTGTAGTCAGACTGATATTTGTTCATTTCTTTTGCTAATTGGGCTTGTGTAAGTCCTTTTAGCTTTCTTGCATTTTTTAAATTTTCCCCTACTATTTTTGAAATTGTTTCTCCCATTTTACCACCCCATTAAAAATTATAGGAAAATATCCAATAAATTAATTGACATATAGGAAAAAATCCTATATAATTAGCGTATTAAAAACAAATTTTACAAAGGAGGAGCATAAAAATGGGAAAAGGTCAAAGTATTGCTGGATTTGTTTTATCAATTGTTGGCTTGGCGCTTAGTTTTTTAACTGGTGTTTTTTCTATCATTGCATTGCCAACATCAATCGTAGGTTTGGTATTATCAATTATTGGTGGCAAAAAATACAAGGCTAACGGTGAAAAAAGCGCTTTAGCAACAGCCGGTCTAGTTATAGGAATAATTGCTGTTTGTATATCAGGAATTCTTTTCTTTACATGTGGCATTTGTGTACTTGCTTTTGCAGGTGCTGGCTCTCAATTATTATAAAATTAATAGGCAAAAGGTATCCCTGTGTCGCTAACGTGATATGGGGATAACTTTTAAAAAGGAAGAAAAATGATAGTTATTTTAGGTAAAGAAATACCACTATATGGCATTTGCTTTTTTGTAGGTATAATTATATCCGTTTTAATTGCATATATTCTATTTAGGCGAGAAAAACTTGATATCTTTGACTTTGTTTGTTGCGCTGTTTACGTTTTAATTGGCAGTATAATAGGTGCAAAACTCTTGTTTATTGTAATCTCGATTGAAACAATTATTGAATATCAATTAAGTTTTGTTGAGATTATCCAAGGTGGATTCGTCTTTTACGGTGGATTATTTGGTGGATATCTAGGTGCTATTATATATGGAAAACAATTTAAAATTGATATAAAAGATTTTTTGAATATTTTTGCAGTAGTATTGCCGTTAGGTCATGCCTTTGGCAGAATAGGTTGCTTTTTCAGTGGTTGCTGTTATGGAATAGAGTATCACGGAATATTGAGTCACGTTTATTATGACTCTCACAATGCCTTAACGCCCTTAGGCGTTCCTTTATTTCCCGTTCAACTATTAGAATCTGCCCTACTATTTATATTGTTTGGTATTCTAATAACAATTCACATACAAAAAGCCCATAAAAACAAGATAGTAAACGTATATCTAATATCTTATGCTTTAATAAGATTTGTATTAGAATTTTTACGTGGCGATAGCATAAGAGGTGCTTTTCTAGGATTAGCCACGTCGCAATGGATATCATTGCTAATAATTATTTTTTTAGTTACAAAAACCATTTATACAAAACGCAAAAAAAAAGACTAACGAAATTATTTTCGTTAGTCTTTTTAATAAAAAGTAATTTTTCTAATTAATTTTTTTGCCACAACTCTTCAAAACGTTAATAATATGCTTGGCGTATTCTCTTGCAACGTTAAAGCCGGTTGCCTTTTCTATGCCTGAAATAAAAGCGTTTGAATTGACTTCACAGACATAAGGCTCATCGTTATCTCCATAAATAATGTCAACCCCACAGTAATCAAGTCCTAAAATTTCAGCGCACTTTTCTGCAGTTTCCTTAAATTCAGTGGACAAGTCCACCTTTGTGCCTTGACCACCTTGAGCTACGTTTGAACGAAAATCATTTTCGTTTTTCCTTTCCATAGCGCAAACGGCTTTGCCTCCGATAACGATAACGCGAATATCCACACCTTTTTTCTTACCTAAATATTGTTGAAATAGGTGTGGCTTTAGTTTAACTTCTTGCATAATGGATAAAAGTTCATCAAAGTTTTTTGCTAAATACACACCCTTTCCCATAGACCCAAAACTTTCTTTTACTATTAATGGAAAGCCGAGTTCTTCAGCAATTTTTTCTGCCCAGTCCATTTGCATAGGCATATCTTTATTATAACAAAGCGCACCAAAAATTGTCTTTGGCAAGTTTATACCCTTTCCAGCAAGGGCTAAATATGTCGTTCCCTTATCGTCGCACACTCTTATTGCATCGTGACTGTTAAAGAGCTTAATGCCTAAACTTTCTAATATTTGAGATTGATATTTATCCTTGTCGAGATAAACGGCAAAATCAATGTCTTTTAAATATGAACTAATTTTTCCGTTCTCTATTTTAGAACGCAAAAAAGTATCGGCAACAATTTCAACCGATACGTTAAAAAGTTCAAATTCTTCCTTTAAGCGTTCGGCTTGAAACACGCTTTCTCTAGGAATCAAATAAGGATTTATAACGATTATTCCATGCCCCATACATTTAATTATACTATAGATAAACCTCTTGGTCAAGTGGGTTTTTAAAAATTTAAAATACAATATTTTTTTAAAACATATTGACAAGGTGTATTCCCTATGTTAAAATTTAGGTAGAAATATAGATAAGGAGTGAAAAGACAAATTTTTTCATAGGAGGTGCAGACCAATGAACAGTTCAATTGAAGAGATATCAAAGCCTGCACAAAGGCATACAAAGTAGTTTCTCGATTGATTTAGTTAGAGGTTGTCGTAAAGAAGACAACGCGATAAAAGGTAAAGTTACTTTAATATAAAAATGATTCTAAAAAATATGCGGATGTGCAGTTAAAACCAAATATTATAAATATATCTTCCTAAATGGTGTTTTAGGAAGATATTTTTTTGTTTTATGGTATTTTCCTTTTATAAACAACAATACCCAGAACCAAAGTTTGGGTGTTGTTTTTAATTAAATAATTTCTTTTATATTTTTTTCAACGGCATTTTTATATTGTTCTTCATCAATTACCCCAAGTTCTTTTAAGTGTTTTAACTCTGCTATTTTTTGTCCAATACTTAAATTGCTTGTTACAGCAATTTCTTTTTTTGCTTGGATTTCTACTTTTGTGTCTTTCATACCCATTGCAATCGATTCTAAAACAATAACAGTTATAAAAATTAAGAATACTATTATACCTATTGCTAATGAAGATGAGCCAATATTTCCTATTAAACCAAAGAACGCTAATATGCAAGAAAGAACAAGAAAAGTTATCCTTATACCTTTTTTATCCTCAAATCCACTTTTACCCTGTTCAATTTGTTTTATAAAATTATCATTAACATTTATAAAATCACTCTTGATATATTTTGGTGTTTTTAACAATTTGTATGCAAATATCACTTCTGCTACAACCAAAGCAACTCCTATAAAAAAGCCTACAAAATAATAAGTTATGGTTGGAGCAAAATGCACATCAAAATATTCAATTCCATAATGATTTTTTAAATATATAATTGTTTCTATCTCCTCACCCAAACCAATAATCGCTGCCACCAAATCAAAAGCACAATATACTAATGCTGTTATCACAGCACCTAACTCTAGTCCCCTTTTTGTCTTATTGTATTCCATAATTTTCTCCTTTTGTACTTATAATCAACCTAAACAATAGTTCCCTTAATAAGTTTTTATAAAAACCATTATTTAACTCTATTTATAAAAATCTTGTTCAACTTTTACTTAAATCCATTGTAGTTAGCGCTTTAGTCCATTAGTGTTTTAGGTCATTTGACCTATACATACATTATAATAGGTCTTTTGACCTATGTCAAGACTTTTGACCTGATGCTTGGTATAATTTTTACATATTATTATGAATAATAAACGCATAAGAACGTTTTATATGAATAATAAACGTATAAAGCATGTTTTATATAAATGACTAATGTATAAAGTAGGTTTAACAAGATATACGTTTAATTTTTTGAGAAAATATTATGAAAGAAGAAATGCCATATATTGAACTAATTAAACAAATAATGCACGACTATAATTTAAGTCAACTAAAATTTGCATCTATTATAGGTGTAAACCAAACAACTGTAAGTCAATGGCTTTTAGGCAGAAAAAAACCAACTTACGATTGTATTTATTCTATTTGCGTTAATTTTAACGTTTCGCCAAATTTATTTTTTGGTTTTGAAAATTAAAAACAACCTTTGAAATGCAAAGGTTGTTTTTTTATATTTTTGTTTTTAATTATTTAATTTCTGTCTGACGCTTTTTGATTTTTCGCCAATTTATAAAGGTATATAGGTCGTTAAAGAGAAATACTAAAAAGCAAATAACCACGGATAAGTAGTCAATACTTGATATGGTTGCAATCGTCCACAAGACTATGAGAACGATATCGTTACAAGCATAGGCTAATGCAAAATATTCGCTTCTTCTAAAGGTTAGATAGCACGCTAAAAAACTTGTAAATATTGAAATGGTGCTAACTATAAGGTTTGCCGTGTTAAACGCCCTTAGTATAAAGAAGAAAACAACCATAACTATCGCACTTAAAACAAAACTAAAAACGAATTCTTTTTTTGATAAAATGTTTACTTTTACTTCCATCTTTCCCTTTTCAAAAGGATTTTTAAGCCAAGATATAAGCGAAATAATCGCCATAGGCAAGGTCATACAAAGATAGGTTATAACTTCACTATAATAGCGAATTATCCACGCAATATAAACGTAAAGCGAGGCAAATATTATCATTAGCACTTGCCCAAAAGGATTGCCTTTTGCACAAAATATGAGTGCAAGTGCACCTATTAAAGATGCAATCATATTGAAATAATTTTCCCTATCAAAGATTAAAAAGGATGCTACAATAAGCGTTAATGACGACGCTAAAAGCCCAATTTCTAATTTTGTAAAATACCCTTTTTTCATACTATCTCCGTTAAAAAAGCATTTGAGTATATATCTTCAAAGACCTAACGATATATAACCAAATGCTTTTGCATTTTACTACCCGGTGGCAGTTTTAATATTATTTAATTTGTTTGTAGATGATTAGAAGAGACCAGAAATAATTCCGTTTTCGTCCACGTCAATTCTCTCTGCTGCTGGAACTTTTGGTAATCCTGGCATCGTCATAATATTTCCCGTTAACACAACTATAAATCCTGCGCCTGCAGAAACTTTTAAGGATCTAACGGTAATCTTAAAGCCTTCCGGTGCGCCGAGTTTGGTCATATCATCAGAGAAAGAATATTGCGTTTTTGCAATGCATACAGGGAGAGAAGAAAAGCCCAATTCTTCAAGCGTTTTAATTTGCTTTTTAGCCTCGTCACTAAATATAACCCCATCTCCACCATAAACCTTTTGGGTAACGCTTTCAATCTTTTCAGCAATGCTTTCATCAAGTGAATAACTAAAGGTAAAATCATTGTCCTTTTCACAAAGGTTAACCACTTCTTTAGCGAGTTCTTCACCACCCTTACCGCCGTCTGCCCAAACGGTTGATAGAACGACGTTAACGCCGAGTTCTTTGCACTTTTCAATAACGAGTTCAATTTCCTTATCCGTATCGGTTGGGAAACGATTGACTGCAACAACCGATGGAAGTTTATAAACGTCCTTAATATTATGCACGTGACGGAGAAGATTTGGAAGTCCCTTTTCAAGTGCATCGAGATTTTCGCTATTAAGTTCGGTTTTAGCAAGTCCACCGTGCATCTTTAACGCTCTAATAGTCGCAACTATAACTACTGCGCTTGGTTTTAAGCCTGCAACTCTGCACTTGATATCAAGGAATTTTTCTGCACCGAGGTCAGCACCGAAACCTGCTTCGGTAACGGCGTAAACACCAAGTTTAATTGCCATTTTGGTTGCGATAACCGAGTTGCAACCGTGTGCAATGTTAGCAAAAGGTCCACCGTGAACGATAGCAGGCGTTCCTTCTAACGTTTGAACGAGGTTTGGCTTTAATGCATCTTTAAGAAGCGCAGTCATTGCGCCGTGTGCATTTAGTTCCCCTGCCGTAACAGGCTTATTGTCATAGGTATAGCCTATAATGATTTTCTTTAATCTTTCTTTAAGGTCGGTAATTGAAGAAGATAAGCAAAGCACAGCCATAATTTCAGATGCAACGGTTATATCGTAACTATCTTCTCTTGGCACGCCGTTAACCTTTCCACCCAAGCCATCAACTACAAAACGAAGTTGCCTATCATTCATATCAACGCATCTATGCCAAGTAATTCTTCTTGGGTCAATGTTAAGGTTATTGCCTTGATAAATATGGTTATCAATCATTGCTGCAAGCAAGTTGTTTGCTGCGCCTATTGCGTGGAAGTCACCAGTGAAGTGAAGATTGATGTCTTCCATAGGTATAACTTGCGCGTATCCACCACCTGCAGCGCCACCTTTAACGCCAAAGACAGGTCCTAACGATGGCTCTCTTAAAGCCACCATAACGTTTTTACCAATTCTCTTTAACCCGTCGGCAAGACCAATAGTCGTGGTGGTTTTACCCTCGCCCGCAGGGGTTGGGGTAATAGCCGTAACGAGAATTAGTTTTCCGTCTTTTCTATCGTTTTCCTTTAATATAGAAAGGTCGAGTTTTGCCTTTACGTTGCCGTATTGCTCGATATACTTATTATCGATGCCAGCAGTTTTAGCAATTTCTAAAATGTGCTTTGGCTTAACGCTTTGCGTAATTTCTATATCGCTTTTGTATTGCATTATCTTTCCCCTATAAAATTATTATTTGAAATATTTAACGGCAGAATTAAACATCTTAATATCGTATTCGCCGTAAACGTTCTTATAAAGTCCGTTGCCCGTTCTTTCAGAGTGACCCATCTTACCAAATACTCTGCCATCTGGAGAAGTGATACCTTCAATAGCGTAGTAAGAATTGTTTGGATTATATTTAATATCGTAGGTTGGCTTGCCAAGTTCATCAACGTATTGGGTTGCAATTTGTCCATTTGCAATAAGTTTTTCCAACAAATCGTCCTTAATGATAAATCTGCCTTCGCCATGAGATATTGGAACTGTGTAAACGTCACCCACGTTTGTTTGCATAAGCCATGGAGACTTATTAGATGCAATTCTCGTTTTAACGAGCATTGATTGGTGTCTTGCGATTGTGTTAAAGGTAAGGGTTGGCATATCTTCACTGAGTTCATCAGTAATCTTGCCGTATGGAACGAGACCAAGTTTAATGAGTGCTTGGAAACCGTTACAAATACCACCTACTAAGCCCTTTCTTATATCCAAAAGGTCGGTAACGTTTTCTTTAATAGCCTTGTTTCTAAAGAAGGCTGTAATAAACTTACCAGAACCGTCTGGTTCGTCACCACCAGAGAATCCACCTGGAACGAAGATAATTTGACTTTGTTTAATCTTTTTAGCAAACTCGTCAACCGATTCTTTAACGTCGAACAAATTCTTGATAACGAATATATCAACGTCAGCGCCTTGTTTTGCAAAAGCCTTCTTGGTGTCGTATTCGCAGTTTGTTCCTGGGAATACAGGCACTAATACTCTAGGTTTAGCAAACTTGGTTGGGCTATAAGTCCACTCGCTTGCGCTGTATTTGATTTCAGGGATTTCACCCTTGTCGGTTGCAACGTCGTTACACTTAAACACGCTTTCAAGTTTATCTTCATAAACGCCTAAAAGTTCGTTTAAGCATACCTTTGCACCCTTATAAATAATTGCCTTATCTTCAATCGTTTTACCTAAAACGAATGTCTTAGGAAGGTCAACGTCTGAGTTTAATTCAATGATAAATCCACCATAGTTATAACCGAAGATTTGGTCAAGTGAAATGTCTTCAAATTCAAAGCCGATAGAATTACCAAACGCCATTTTCATAACGCCTTCTGCAATGCCACCGATAGTTGGTGTGAACATTGAAAGAATTTTTCCTTCAGCGTTTAATTTTTCAATAATAGCAAAGTTTTCCAATAAATCTTTTGTATCAATAAGTCCGTCAGCCGTCTTTTTGCTAGGCAAGAAAATAACCTTACTGTTTGCTTTTTTGAATTCAGGAGAAACGACTTTATCAAGACTATTTGTGGTTATAGCAAAAGAAACGAGTGTTGGTGGAACGTCAATATCTTCAAACGAACCACTCATAGAGTCCTTTCCACCGATAGCAGAGAGTTTAAGTTCTCTTTGCGCTCTAAACGCACCTAAAAGTGCGCTCATAGGTTTGCCCCAACGAGATGCATCCTTGTTTGGCTTTTCAAAATATTCTTGGAAAGTGAGGTAAGTATCATCAAATGTTGCGCCCGTTGCAATGAGTTTACAAACACTTTCAATAACGGCGTAATAGCCACCAAAGAGTGGGCTTTTTTCACTTATAAATGGGTTATATCCCCAGCTCATAAACGAGCAAGTGTCGGTATCTGCATTTTCAACCGAAACCTTGTTTACCATTGCTTGAATTGGCGTTCTTTGATTCTTTCCACCAAATGGCATAAGCACGGTGCCTGCGCCGATGGTTGAGTCAAATCTCTCAGAAAGACCACGTTTTGAACATATGTTTAAATCATCTGCCAAAGCCTTAATGCCATTTTCAAAATCAGTTGGAATTTGTGCTTCAGCTTGAAGTTGTTTAACAATTTTAACGTTAGTTTTCTTTTCTGCGCCGTTTGAATTTAAGAATTCTCTTGAAATATCAACGATAGTGTTTCCTTTCCAAGTCATCTTAAGTCGTGCATTGTCTGTAACGGTTGCAACCACGGTTGCTTCCAAGTTTTCTGCGTTTGCAAGCGCGATGAATTCTTCCACAAATTCCTTTTCTACAACGACAGCCATTCTTTCTTGAGATTCGCTGATTGCAAGTTCAGTTCCGTCAAGGCCATCATATTTCTTTGGAACTTTATCAAGGTCAATGTTAAGTCCGTCTGCAAGTTCGCCGATAGCAACTGAAACACCACCTGCGCCAAAGTCGTTACAACGCTTAATAAGTCTTGACGCTCTTTCGTTTCTAAATAATCTTTGTAATTTTCTTTCTTCAGGTGCGTTGCCCTTTTGAACTTCAGCACCACAAGTTGTTAGTGAAGAAAGGTTATGTGATTTAGATGAACCAGTTGCACCGCCACAGCCGTCTCTACCCGTTCTTCCACCGAGTAAAATTACTTTATCTCCTGCTTCTGGAACTTCTCTTCTAACGTTCTTTTCAGGGGCAGCCGCACCTACAGCACCGATTTCCATACGCTTTGCAACGTATCCATCGTGATAAATTTCATCAACCATACCCGTTGCAAGACCTATTTGGTTGCCGTATGAAGAATAGCCACTTGCAGCAGTGGTAACGATTTTTCTTTGTGGGAGTTTACCCTTAATAGTTTCTTCCAAAGACTTTAATGGATTGCCAGCACCAGTTACGCGCATTGCTGCGTAAACGTAGCTTCTTCCAGATAGTGGGTCACGGATAGCACCACCAATACAAGTTGCCGCACCACCAAAAGGTTCAATTTCGGTTGGGTGGTTGTGCGTTTCATTCTTAAAGAGTAATAACCAATCTTGTTGTTCTCCGTTAACGTTAACTTTAATCTTAACCGTACAAGCATTGATTTCTTCAGAATCGTCTATCTTAGGTAAATCACCTGATTTTTTATGATATCTCGTAGCAATAGTTGCAATGTCCATAAGGTTAATAGGCTTTGTTCTATTAAGTTCCTTTCTAGTTGCAACGTATTCATCAAAGATTTTTTGTGCTAATTCATCTTCAAATTCTGCGTTTTCAATAGTGGTTAAGAAAGTGGTGTGACGGCAGTGGTCTGACCAATAGGTATCTATCATCTTGATTTCGGTGATAGTTGGGTCCCTATCTTCCTTAACGAAGTATGCTTGCAAGAACTTTAAGTCGTCAATATCCATTGCAAGACCTTTTTCTTTTAAGAAATCGTCAAGTCCACCAGCATCTAACTTGTTAAAACCAACAAGCGTTTCAACCGTTTCAGGTAAGTCGTAAGATATAGCGAGAGTTTGTTTTTCTGCTAAATCTGCTTCCCTACATTCAACGGGATTAATAACGTATTTTTTAATTGAAGAGAGTTCTTCATCTGTCAACTTGCCGTTGATAGCGTAAACTTTAGCTGCTTTAACAACAGGACGATTACCTGCCGAAAAAAGTTGGATACATTGTGCAGCCGAATCTGCCCTTTGGTCAAATTGACCTGGGAGTGGTTCAACTGCAAAGATATAGTCTGCGTTTGGAAGTGCATAGAACGCATCGTCGATTTGTGGTTCTGAGAACACTGCGTTAACGCATTTAGAAAAGAGGTCTTTTTCAATATCTTCAACGTCATAACGATTGATAACTTTAAGTTCAGTTACGCCGTTAATTTTAAGTAGATTTTTAATTTCGCCTGCAAGTGCTTTTGCTTCGTTTGCAAATTCAGGCTTTTTAGCAACGTAAATTCTATAAACCATATTAGTCCACCTTTGCCTTTAATGCTCTTTGACCGATATCCTTGCGGTAAAAAGCATTGCCGAAAGTTATTTTTTGTACTTTTTCATAAGATTTTTCTATAGCAGTTTTAAGGTCGTCTGCAATAGCCGTAACCCCTAAAACTCTACCACCGTTAGTTAGAAGTTTGCCATTTTCAAGTTTTGCACCTGCAACAAACACGTTTTCCCTATCGGTGTTAAAGGTTATTTCATAACCCTTTTCATATTTTTCAGGATAGCCTTTGCTTGCCATAATAACACAGCACGCACTTTTATCGTAAAATTCAACGTTAATTTTATCAAGTTGTTCACTTGCCACAGCCTTTATAATTTCAAAAAGGTCGGTCTTTAAGAGTGGCAACACGACCTGTGTTTCTGGGTCACCAAAACGGCAGTTGTATTCGATTACCTTTGGTCCTTTTGGCGTTAACATAAGCCCAAAATACAAACAACCCTTAAACGTTCTGCCTTCCTTATTCATTGCGTTAATCGTTGGAAGGAAAATTGTTTCCATACACTCTTTAGCAATTTCTTCAGTGTAATAAGGATTAGGTGCAACCGTACCCATGCCACCCGTGTTTAAGCCTTGGTCAAAGTCAAGCGCACGCTTATGGTCCATTGAAGACACCATTGGCACCAAAGTCTTTCCATCTGTAAACGATAAAACTGAAACTTCTGGACCGGTTAAAAATTCTTCAATAACGACGTTTGAACCTGACGCACCAAAAACCTTGTCTTCCATCATAGACTTAACGGCACTCTTTGCTTCTTCAAGGTTTTCTGCAATTATAACGCCCTTTCCGAGCGCCAATCCGTCTGCCTTAATTACGATTGGCATATCTTGAGTTTCAAGATATTTGATTGCACTTTCCATGTCTGAAAAGGTTTCATACTTTGCAGTTGGAATATTATATTTTTTCATTAAGTTCTTAGAGAAAATCTTGCTACCCTCAATGATTGCAGCATTTTTATTTGGCCCAAAACAAGGGATTCCCTTTGCCTCAAGTAAATCTACTGCACCGAGAACCAGTGGATCATCTGGCGCAACTACTGCAAAGTCAATCTTGTTTTGTTCTGCCCAATCTGCGATTTTTTCAACGTCCTTAACGTTCATATCAACGATGGTTGCATCGTTTGCAATACCACCGTTGCCTGCAATAGCAATGATTTCATCTATTTCTTTGCTCTTTTTTAAACTTTGTATGATGGCGTGTTCTCTGCCACCGTTACCAACAACTAAAACTTTCATTTTATATTGTCTTCTCCTTAAATTTATAATATAAGAAGTTAGCGCTTTGCTTGCAAGGAGCGATAACTTCGCCGTGTTTCAAACTTGAAGTGTAAAAACTGCAGTTTTTACGGCAAAACGATAGTTTTGCAAAGATTTTGCGATTAGCAAAAGATTTAACTTCCTATACTTTATATTACTTATAGTTTTATTAAACATTTAGCATCGTATCAATAAGTGAATGGTTTTAACAAAAACTGTCAAATGCAAATAAGTCAAGGCAAAGCCTGAAGGCAAGAGTTTACATCTTGACAAGGGCTTTAACGATGAATTATGCAGTGTTTCACAGTTTTTTAGTGGTGGAATAATCTCATACCTGTAAACGACATAACCATATTTCTATCGTCACAAGCCTTAATAACCAAATCGTCTCTAACAGAACCACCTGGTTCGGTTATGTATGAAACGCCACTCTTTGCTGCGCGTTCAATGTTGTCGCTAAATGGGAAGAAAGCGTCAGAGCCGAGCGTAACACCCGTCACCTTTGACAAAACAGCCTTTTTATCTTCTCTTGTAAAGAGTGATGGTTTTTCGCTAAAGTATTTTTGCCATACGCCGTCAACGAGCAAGTCTTCACATTCGTCAGAGATATAAATATCGATAACGTTGTTTCTATCAGGTCTGCCCACGCTATCTAAGAAAGGCAAGTTCATAACCTTGTCGCTTTGACGTAAGAACCAGTTATCAGCCTTTGAACCGGCAAGACGCGTGCAGTGAATTCTTGATTGTTGACCAGCGCCGATACCGATTGCTTGTCCATTATGTGCAAAGCAAACGGAATTTGATTGTGTATATTTAAGAGTGATAAGTGAAATTATCATATCTTGAATTGCGTTTTCAGGAAGATTTTTGTTTTGAGTTACAATTTGTTTTGTAACGAGTTCTCTATCAATTTTGAAGTTGTTTCTGCCTTGTTCAAAAGTGATGCCAAATACTTGTTTGATTTCCTTTTCTTCTGGAATATAATCTTTGTCGATTTGAACTACGTTATAAGTTCCGTTTCTCTTTTGTTTTAAGATTTCAAGTGCCTTTGGTGAATATGATGGAGCGATAATCCCGTCGCTAACTTCTCTCTTTATAATCATAGCAGTAGTTTCATCACATTCATCAGAGAGCGCAATCCAATCCCCAAAAGAACTCATTCTATCAGTTCCCCTCGCCCTTGCGTAAGCGCAAGCAATTTCAGAATCATCTAAGCCTGCGATATCGTCAACAAAACAAGCTTTCTTTTCAATTTCAGTTAATTTTTCGCCAACGGCTGCACCTGCTGGGCTAACGTGCTTAAAAGACGTTGCGCAAGGCTTGCCCGTTGCCTCTTTTAATTCCTTAACGAGTTGCCAAGAGTTAAAAGCATCTAAAAAGTTAATATAACCTGGTTTGCCGTTTAATACTGTGATAGGCAAATCTTTGCCGTTTGACATATATATTCTCGATGGTTTTTGATTAGGGTTACAACCGTATTTAAGTTCTAATTCGTTCATTTTTATCTTCCTTTATGGTAAATTATTTATTTTTATTGATGATTATTTCATCTGCTTTTCCACTTTCAAGATTAACAACTCTTATAAAAAGTGAAACTTTGTTGTCCTCATTTAAGTTTTCCCAAACCATATCTGCAAGTTCAGAAGCCGTGTTTGGCAATTCAACTTGTTCTGGTTCGCCATAGAATGATGGAATAGGATTTCCATTTTCCTTATACGTATGGATAAAATGTCCAATACCGTTTAGTGCGCCGTAAGAATAGAAAAATCTATCACAAGTTTCAGGGTTACCTTCAGAACTCTTTAAGATTGAGAGTTTATAAGTAAAATCGCCGTTAGCATAGTTCAATATGCCAGAAATTCTTGGCGTGTAATTTGGCTTATCAGGTTCAAACTCTCTGGTTGCTAAAGCCTTGTCAAAAGCATAACCATCGTCACCATTTTCTTTGATATAGTTATATACAGTATCCGTTTGATCACCGTTGGTGATGATATCGGTGTTTTCTAATTGTAAGAAAGGGTTGTAGATAATCAAACTTGGATCAACAAGTTTAGATTCATCAAACGCCTTTGTTCTCATACCCCCGTCAAACCTTTCAAAAATACGATTTCGACTGTTTTCGCTTCTGCCCATAATAAAGTAAGCAATCATAGCGCTCTTGCCGTCTTTACTTTTACCAACGACAATGCCACGACCTGGATATTCGTTTTCCTTTAATAATTTTGCAAGATTAAACTTTGCCATTTTCTTTTTCTCCTTTTAATATATTAGCGCACACTTTTTCAAGTGCTTGTGGTAAAATCTTCCACTCAGCTTGTTCCATAACACGTTTTTGTAGTTTCTTAGGCGTGTCCCCTTCTTTAACTGAAACAGCCTTTTGCATAATGATTTTTCCACCATCTGGAATTTCATTTACGAAATGCACGGTTGCACCCGTAACTTTAACGCCGTATTCTAGCGCCTTTTCGTGAACTTTAAGTCCATAAAAACCTTCCCCACAAAAAGATGGAATAAGAGAAGGGTGAACGTTTATAATTCTATCCTTATACCTATCGGTAAAATCTTTTGAAAGAATACACATAAACCCTGCAAGGACTATCACTTCAGCGTTAACTTTTTCAAGTTCAGCTATTAAACCTTGTTCAAACTCAACTTGAGTTTTTCCTTTTTTTTCAACGATGGCAGTTTCTATAAAAGATTTCTTTGCTCTCTCTAACGCAAAAGCATCGCTTCTGCTGGCAATAACCTTAACCAGCCTTCCACTCTTTAAGTCGCCATCAGCCGAAAAATCTATAAGCGCTTGCAAGTTTGTACCACCACCTGATACCAAAACAGCAACGTTAACTTGTTTCTCCATTTTATCACCTAATACTAACAAATTATAATCTTGTTAGTGTCTTCTTTAACGATTTCGCCCATAACGTAAGCGTCTTCACCGGCAAGTCTTAAAAGTTCAATAGCTTTATCAGCATCTTCTTTTTTCACAACAACGCTCATACCAACGCCCATGTTAAAGGTGTTGAACATATCTCTTTCACAAATGTTGCCTGTTTTTGCAAGCAAATCAAAGATAGGTAAAATACGAACTGCTTGTTTTTCAATCTTTGCGCCAAATCCGTCTGGGATACTTCTTGGAATATTTTCATAGAATCCGCCACCCGTGATGTGAGAAATAGCGCGAACGTAAATCTTTTTTTCAAGCAAAGACATAATTGCCTTAACGTAAATCTTAGTTGGCGTTAAAAGTGTTTCGCCCAAACTCTTTCCACCGAGCGCTTCGAGTGGGGTTTTAAGATCTGCTTTTTCAACGTCAAACACCTTTCTAACAAGTGAGAAACCATTACTATGCACGCCTGTTGATGGGATTGCAATGATAACGTCACCCTCTTTCATTTTTTTATTGTCTAAAATCTTTTTCTTATCAACAACGCCAACTGCAAAACCTGCTAGGTCATACTCATCAACTGGATAAAATCCTGGCATTTCAGCCGTTTCGCCACCGATAAGCGCACAGCCTGCTTGAACGCAACCTTCAGCAACGCCTTCAACTATTGACGCAACTCTTTCAGGCACGTTTTTGCCAACTGCAATATAGTCAAGGAAAAATAATGGTTTTGCGCCACTACAAATAACGTCGTTAACACACATTGCAACACAGTCTATACCAACAGTGTTGTGCTTATTCATCAAGAAAGCAATTTTAAGTTTTGTTCCAACGCCGTCCGTTCCACTAACTAAAACAGGATTTTTAACCTTACCAAGTTCAAAAAGCCCACCAAAACCACCAATGTCTGAGCAAACGCCTTTTGTCATCGTTCTCTTAATGTGTGATTTCATAAGTTCAACTGCTTTGTAACCTGCTGTAATGTCAACGCCGGCTTGTTTATAACTTTCACTATAACTCTTTTCCATAATATTTCTCCTTTATTAGTGTCTCTTAGTTTTTTCTTCAATGTTTATTTTTGTTTGGTATTTATTTGCAACTTCCTCTGGAACTTTAGTTGCATACTTTCCGTCAAAGCACGCGTAACAGAAAGAATTCTTTCCATTATTTGTTGCAATCTGCTTCAAATCTTCAAGCGCTAAGTAATTTAAGCTATCAACCCCAATAAGTTTTCTTATTTCTTCTTGCGAGTGTTGATTTGCGATTAACATATCTCTATTAGGCACGTCCGTTCCATAGTAGCAAGGATATAAGAATGGTGGCGAAGATACCATGAAGTGAATTTCTTTTGCCCCTGCTTCTCTTAAAAGGTTAACCACTCTGCCACTGGTTGTTCCACGAACGATTGAGTCGTCCACCATAACAACCCTTTTTCCCCTAATAACTGAAGATATTGGGTTAAGTTTCTTTCTAACTTGATCCTCTCTATCTTTTTGGTTAGGGAATATAAAAGTTCTTCCAACGTATTTATTTTTCAAGAACCCAAATTCAAAAGGTATGCCTGATTGTTGCGCATATCCAAGCGCAGCTTCGTTCCCAGAGTCTGGAACGCTTATTACGACGTCTGCATCCACAGGATAACGCCTTGCTAAAGCCCTTCCCATCTCTACTCTCGCATCGTGAACGGAAACCCCGTCAACGATAGAGTCTGGTCTTGCGTTATAGATAAATTCAAATATGCAAGAATTCATCTTTGCCGTATCACAATGTTCTGTGATTGAACGAACGCCCATAGAATCGAATACTATTATTTCGCCAGGCTTAACGTCACGAATTAGTTTTGCACCTACAGCGTCGAGCGCACAACTTTCTGATGCAACCACGTAAGACCCGTCTGCCGTTTTTCCATAACATAATGGTCTAAAGCCATACTTATCGCGAGCAGCAAGAAGTTTTGTCGGCGACATAACCACTATACTGAACGCCCCGTCAAGCTTTTTAACTGCCTTTGCTAATGCATGTTCTATTGATGGTGCCGAAAGTCTTTCTTTAATAATTTCATAAGCAATGACTTCTGTGTCCCCAGACGAGTGGAATATAGAGCCTTGCATTTCAAGACCCGTTCTAAGTTCGGTCTTATTAACCAAGTTGCCATTAAAAGCAATGGCTAAACTTCCTTTAATGTGATTTACAACGAGTGGTTGAGCATTAGACATCGACACCGTTCCTTTAGTACCGGCTCTAACGTGTCCGACTGCAATCTTTCCATTTTCAAAGCTCGTCAAAACTTCCTTAGTAAAGACGTCACCAACAAGTCCCAAATCTTTTTTTGCAGTAAACACGCCACCATCGTTAACGACGATTCCACAACTATCTTGTCCACGATGTTGAAGTGCGTATAACGCGTAATAAGTCATGCTTGCAAGGTTTTGTTCTTTCGATGCGTAAACACCAAAAACGCCACATTCTTCACGTAGTTTGTCCATAAAATTCCTCCAAAAAAACCTTAAATAAAGCGCAAAAAAGTGAAGTGTCAATTCTTCACTTTTTCTTGTTAGTTATATTTTTCGTTAATTTCTTTATCAACTGCTAAAATCTTTGCTCTTTTTTCATCTCTTGCCTTTTGTAATTTTTGAGCAAGTTCTTTATCTTCAACAGCCAAAATTTGTATTGCTAAAAGCGCAGCGTTTTCAGCCCCGTCAATAGCAACCGTTGCAACAGGAATACCTGCTGGCATTTGAACGGTCGATAAAAGTGCATCCATACCGTCTAAAACGGAAGCCTTAATAGGAATGCCGATAACAGGCAGGGTTGTGTTTGCAGCGATTGCGCCGGCTAAATGCGCGGCCTTACCTGCGCATGCTATAATAACACCAATGCCGTTATCCCTTGCTTTTTCAGTGAACTCTTTTGCTTGAACTGGCGTTCTATGCGCAGAATAAACGTGCACTTCAGTCCCTACCCCATAATCTTTAAGTGTTAAAATTGCCTTTTCAACTACTTTAAGGTCACTATCACTACCCATAACAACTGCAACTTTTTTCATAATAATCTCCTAAACGTCTAAAACATCTTAAAGTATAATCCTAATTCAAAACTTTTTTTGCAATAAAAAGCGCCCTTTTTAATGCAAAAAGACAGTTTGAAAAAACCAAACTGCCCAGACGGCCGACAACAATTTGTTTCTTGCTCCCCGTGGTTTTCCACTTAGCCGTCAGTCGCAAAAAAAATCTTTATTTACTTTAGTAAATATAGTATAACATTTTAGCATTATCAAGTCAAACGTTTTAACCCCACTTAAAGAAACTTAAAAGCACAGGGCTATTTTTTTATTTCTTTTAATCGGTCAAATAAAACACGCAAGAACAAATCTTTTTTCTCTTTAACTTCAACTCTTTTCCACTATCCATTTTATAAACGTATCCGTTTTCAAATTTACAATTATCGCAAGTTGATTTTAAATGACTTTTCATAGGACAATGTAATAAAGTCATATGTGCAAAGTTAACCCTTTCTCCAACCTGGCTTTCTGCCGTTATAAAAGGTTTTCCAAACTCATAAGCCGTGAAGTGATTATATACGTTTAAGCCTGCCCCAACGATAAAATCATCGGTTAAAGTCGTGGCATAATAGTTGTTTGCCACTATTCCAATTTGTGTTTTTTGGATTATATCTTTGAGAACTTTTATATCTTTTTCAAGCGCAAAGTTCGGCGTGTCTAAATAAGCCTTTTTGCCAAGTTTTTCACACTCGTTTTTGAACAACAAAATATCTTTTACGTCAAATTTTTCTGGCGAATAAATAATGTTTTTAGCATTTTTATAGCTATCCTTTTTTTCCACAATTTCAAAGTCATAAAAAGGCAAAATTTTTGGTAAATTTGGCAATGTTTTTTCTTGATATTTTTTCTCGACTTTTGTCAATTGATAATATACTTTGTCGTAAAAATTACGTCTAAAATCGTTTAATTTTTGCTTTAGTATGAACACGCTATCAAGAGCTTTTATCTCTAAATTCGGTGAGAAAAACTCGCTTTTTTCAAAGTTTTTTTGTAGTTCCAAACTAGATAACGGACTGGATTTCGCACTATCTAAAACCTCTCCAAAAACTTTCACTACTTTGCCGTTAATATTTGTTTTCGCCATTATTGGTTGGTGAATTTTAGCAAAAATTTGAACATCTATAGGTACTTTTTTAACGTATTCGAGCACGCGTTTTTCATCAGCGCTATCCACGATTAAATTGACTTTTGCGCCCACTTCCACCACCAAAGTTGTGGTTATAAGATATTTGCCTTTTCCCTTATTTTTAAGGTCAAAAGCAGATACGGTAATTTCCTTATTGGCAAAGAAAAACTTTAAGGTTGATTTTGGAAAAAGTTCTCTATTTGAAGTAAAATAAATCTCGTTAAACTTTTTGCCAATATTTACCTTTTCCACCTTTCCAATCTCAATTCCTATATGGTTTTGAAGTTTGGAAATAACGTTGCCGTTTCCATTAAAATACCCTTCAGTGTAAGTACGATTAAATGCGAGTTTAAGTTGTTCTTCGTCTATCTTTTTGCCGTTTAACGCATTGTAATACTGCCTTGTAGCCACACCGACGTAATAAGGTCTTCTTGCCCTGCCCTCAATTTTTATGGCATCAACACCTGCCTTTTTCAAGTCATCAAGGCGAAAAAGCATATTAAAGTCCTTTGCACTTAAAAGATACCCCGACTTTAAGGCTTTTCCGTCTTTTTTTAAGGTATATGGAAGTCTGCAAAGTTGCTTACACTTCCCCCTATTTCCACTAGCGTTTAAAGTGTATGAACTTAAATAACAGTTGCCAGAAAAAGACACGCATAACGCACCTTGCGCAAAATATTCAAGTTCTACGTCAAGGTTATCTTTAATCCTACGAATTTCACTCAACGGTGTTTCTCTTGCGAGAACAACCCTTTTAAATTTATATTTTGAAAGGGCTTTGATGCCTTCTAGATTATGCAAGCCCATCTGCGTGCTTAAATGAATTTCGGCATCGGGATAAAGTTTGTTTATTAAAGAGATAAGTCCCAAATCTTGCACAATAAACGCATCCACACCAAAAGAAAGTGCTTTTCCAACAATGTCTATTGCATTTTGCAATTCTTCATCGGCAAACAAAATGTTTATGGCAAGATGCACTTTTACACCGTAAAGATGTGCAAATTTTACAGCATTTTCCAAAGTATCCAAAGTAAAGCCGTCTATATTATTGCGTGCGTTAAAATCGTTTATTCCTAGATAAACTTCATTTGCGCCGTTATAGATTGCAACTTTAAGGCTTTCAAAATTGCCTGCTGGGGATAATATCTTCATAAGTTTATTATAACATAGCGCGACATATTTTTAAAACGTTTAATAAAAATTTTTAATTTTTTTATATTTAGGTATTTTAGATAATTTACAAATTCAGCAATATTTGTTATAATGAAGTCGTTAATTAAACTTAATCTATTAAGGTTAAAATATTTTCTTTTAAGAGGCGAATTATGGAAAAAATTTACACAGGTAAAACAAAAGACGTTTATAAAATGGATAACGGTAACGTTATGCTTAAGTTTAAGGACGACTGCACGGGTAAAGACGGCGTGTTTGACCCAGGTGAAAACAGTGTTGGCTTGACCATTGAAGGTATTGGCAAGGCAAACTTAAAGTCTTCTATTTACTATTTTGAAATGCTTAAAAAAGCAGGCATCAAAACGCATTACGTTTCTGCTGATATCGAAAACGCTACTATGGAAGTTCTTCCAGGTAAAGTATTCGGTAAGGGCTTAGAAGTTATTTGCCGTTTAGTTGCAACCGGAAGCTTTATCCGTAGATATGGCGAATATATTGCAGACGGCACCGTTTTAGAAGGTGGATACGTTGAATGTACCTTTAAGAACGACGCTAAGGGCGACCCACTAGTAACGGGCGAAGGCCTTGCTGCACTCGGTGTTATGAGCCCTGAAATGTTTGAAAGCATGAAAGAACAAACCTTAAAGATTACAAAGATTATTGCTGACGACTTAAAGACAATCGGTTGTGACCTTTGGGATATCAAGTATGAATTCGGTTATAATAACAACGAAGTTATTCTTATCGATGAAATTGCTTCAGGTAATATGAGAGTTTATAAGGACGGAAAGATTGTTGAACCAATGGAACTCACAAAACTTATCAACAACAGATAATTAAAAGCAAATATAAAAAACGACGGCTTTAGTTAGCCGTCGTTTTATTTATCTCTACCCACTAATTCATCTAAAGAAATATTGTACAAATCTGCAAGTTTAATACAAAAATCAATGTTTGGCAAAATCTTACCACTTTCCCACCTACTAACATTTTGATGTGAAGTGTTTATTTTCTTTGCCACCATCGACTGACTTAATCCTAACTTTTCTCTTTGTTCTTTGAGTATTTCGCCCAAATTTTGCAATGTTAATTTTTCCATATATTTATTATTGCACATTTTTGTTCAAAATACTTGACTTGCACAAATTTGTGCAGTATAATTTTAATACCGACTCCGTTAGTTGCCACATAAGCAAAAAAGCAACGATTTATAAAAATCGTTGCTTTTTTGGTTTATATATTAAATTCTTTTTATAAAAGTTCTTTTGCAAGGGCTTTGATTTGGTCGATATTTTCTTGTTTTACGCCCGACAAGATTTTAACGCCTGTGTTTGCAAAAGTTAAATTCTTGCACTTTTCAAGCATACCTTTAATAATTTTATCAGGAAGTGGTGCCCAAGAGCCGTTCTCAATAATTCCCACAAACTTATTTTGGAAATTTCTTTCGGTTATGTGGTTGATAAACTCTTTCATAAAAGGAAAGATATCACCGTTATAAGTTGTGGTTGCAAGAACGACTTTACCATATCTAAACGTATCTTCAACGGCTTCTGCCATATCGCATCTTGCAAGGTCGTTAACGGCAACTTTAACGCCGTTCTTTTCTAGTTCATCCCTTAAAATTTCCACAGCCTTTTTGGTGTTTCCATAAACGGACGTGAAGTTTATAACAACCCCTTCACTTTCCACACCATAACTTGACCATATATTATATAGATTAATATAATAACCCAAATTCTCACTTAAAACAGGTCCGTGAAGTGGACAAATAGTTTCTATTTCAATAGAAGATAGTTTTTTCAAAACGTTTTGGACTTGAACGCCGTATTTTCCAACGATACCGATATAATATCTTCTTGCTTCGCAAGCCCAATCTTCTTGAACGTCAAGCGCACCGAACTTACCAAACGCATCGGCAGAAAACAAGGTTTTACTGCTCTTATCATAAGTAAACATAACTTCTGGCCAATGCACCATAGGCGCTGAAACGAAAGTCAATTCGTGTGAGCCTAAGTTTAATATATCACCTTCCTTAATTTCAATGCGATTATCAGCAAAGTCAACGTCAAAGAAATTTTTCATCATTGTAAATGCTTTTGAAGATGATACTATTGTTGCTGATGGATATTTTTTAGCAAAGTCTAAAATACTGCCAGAGTGATCTGGCTCCATATGTTGAATAATTAAAAAGTCAGGTGCTTTATCACCTAAAACTTTTTCAATATTTTGTAGCCAAAGTTCTCCAAAATTCTTGTCCACACTGTCCATAATAGCAATCTTTTCATCTTTAATTAGGTATGAATTATAAGCCATGCCGTTTGGAACGATATATTGTCCTTCAAAAAGGTCTATTTCCTTGTCATTTACTCCAACGTAAAAAATATCTTTTTTAATTTGCATAAATTACCTCTATTTATTAAAAATCATTTGGCAAAAAGCCAAATGATTTTCTTTCGTTTTTTTAATTAAAAATACGTCAAACTATTTTGCGTATTCAGTGGCTCTCCACTCTCTAATAACGTTAACCTTGATTTGACCTGGATATTCCATTTCTTGTTCAATCTTTTTAGCTATATCTTTTGCCAAGAATAAGGTTTGAGCATCGTTAATTTGTTCAGGCTTAACCATAACGCGAACTTCTCTACCTGCTTGGATTGCATAGCATTTTTCAACTCCCTTAAATGAAGAAGAAATTTCTTCAAGTTTTTGCAATCTCTTGATGTAGTTAGTAGTCGTTTCTCTTCTTGCCCCAGGTCTTGCACCAGAAATGCTATCTGCTGCTTGAACGAGCACTGCTTCTAACGTCTTTGGTTCAACGTCACCATGGTGTGCCAAAATAGCATTGATAACGTTATGATTTTCTCTATACTTTTTAGCAAGATCTCCACCAATTTGCATGTGTGTACCTTCAATTTCAAAGTCAACTGCTTTACCCAAGTCGTGAAGTAAACCTGCACGTTTAGCAAGTTGAACGTCAAGACCGAGTTCAGTTGCCATAACACCTGCAAGATGGGAAACTTCTATAGAGTGTTTCAACACGTTTTGACCATAACTGGTTCTGAATTTAAGTCTTCCTAAAAGCTTGATAACTTCTGGGTGTAAACCAAATATTCCACACTCAAACATTGCAGCTTCGCCAGCTTCCTTGATTTGCGCCTCAAGTTCTTTTTTAACCTTTTCAACCGTTTCTTCAATTCTTGCTGGATGAATTCTTCCGTCTTGAATAAGTTTTTCAAGAGCAATTCTTGCAACTTCACGTCTTACTGGGTCAAAACCTGATACTATAACTACTTCAGGCGTATCATCGATAATGAGTTCTATACCCGTTGCATTTTCAAGTGTTCTAATATTTCTTCCTTCACGACCGATAATTCTAGCTTTCATATCATCATTTGGAAGTGGAACCACCGAAACGGTTATTTCAGTTGCTTGTTCTGTACTACATTTTTGAATAGCAAGGCTAACGATTTCTTTGGCTTTTCTTTCTCCGTTTTCTTTTGCTTCTGCCTCTATGTTTTTAACCATACCAGCAGCAGCAACCTTAGCCTCGTCAGTAATTGCATCAACCAATTGTTGTTTTGCTTCTTCCTTGCTCATTTGCGCAATCTTCTCGAATTCCTGAATCATCTTATCGTGTTGCTCGTTTATGGCATCGATTTTATTGTCCAGTTCGATTTCTTTTGCTTTTAGCGCGTTTTGTTGTCTTGTGGTTTCTTCATTTCTCTTCGCAAGATTTTCTTCTTTTTTATCTAAGGTCTCTTCCTTTTGATTAAGTCTGTTTTCTAATCTTTGAAGTTCAGCGCGTTTCTCTTTAGATTCGCGTTCAAATTCGTTGCGAAGTTTGATTTCCTGTTCTTTCGCTTCTAAAATAGCTTCTTTCTTTATCGCTCTGCTCTCTTCTCTAACGTCATCGAGCATTCTGTTTCGTTGTGTTTCAATATCTCCTGCTTCTTTTTCATATTGTTTTGTTAAAGCCTTAGCACTTAATCTCCAACTAACCAGCCATGCGACTATTACTAATACCACTAAAATTGCAATCACGACTACCCATAAGGTGTCATTATTGCTGTTCAAGAACAGGGAGCCGTAATTAAATTTTTGCATAATCTTTATGCCCTCCTGTTTTTATTCAATGCATATAGCATTAATTTCTATATATATTTTACACCAATTACACTAAAAAGTCAATGGATATAGCACTATCCATTCTATTTCTTATTATAAAAAGCGTCTAAAATTCTTTGTTTAACTTCGTTTGCAATTTCCTCATTATTTTCTAAAAATGCAACTGCCTTTTCTCTACCTTGAGCAATCTTGTCCCCATTATAAGAGAACCATGCCCCACTCTTTTGAATAATATCGTATTGAAGACCAAGGTCAACAAGGCAACTTCCGTGTGAAATTCCCTTGCCAAAAATAATATCAAATTCTGCCGTCTTAAATGGTGGCGCAACTTTGTTTTTAACAATCTTTGCTTTAGTATGTGAACCATAAGCACCATCGCTATCTTTTAGCGCATCTGACTTTCTAACGTCTATTCTAACGCTTGCATAGAACTTTAACGCTTTACCACCGGCTGTAACTTCAGGATTACCAAACATAACGCCAACCTTTTCACGAAGTTGGTTAATAAAAATAATACACGTTTTGCTCTTGTTTGTAATAGCTGTAAGCTTTCTAAGTGCTTGGCTCATAAGTCTTGCTTGAAGCCCCACGTGAGAGTCGCCCATATCCCCTTCAATTTCAGCCTTTGGAGTTAGCGCTGCAACAGAGTCAACGACTATAACGTCAACGGCTTTACTTCCAACTAACGATGCCGTGATATCAAGTGCTTGTTCACCGGTATCTGGTTGTGAAACGTAAAGTTCATCGAGATTAACCCCCAATGCTTTTGCGTAAACAGGATCTAATGCGTGTTCAGCATCGACAAATGCTGCAATCCCACCTGCTTTTTGTGTTTCTGCAATAACGTGAAGTGCAACAGTGGTTTTACCAGAAGATTCAGGCCCGTAAATTTCAATAATTCTTCCTCTAGGAAGTCCACCGACACCTATTGCAAGGTCAAGCGATAAACACCCTGTTGGCAAAACTTCAATATTTGTATCCCCAGCATCTTGTCCAAGACGCATAATCGCACCTTTTCCGTATTGTTTTTCAATTTGCGCCATAACCCCGTCAAGCGCTTTTATTTTTGCTTCATCCATAATTATTTTTCCTTTATAAATTTTTTAATTTTTTTATTGCCAAAAACAGCGCAGTGTTCTTTGCTGTTTCGGTTATTTCCTCTCTTGTTCCCGATAAATTATATCGATAAGTATGCACGCCGTCTTTCATTCCTACTGCTATATAGCATAACCCCACAGGTTTTAAGGTGTCGTCACTTTTCGGCCCTGCAATACCCGTTGTGGAAACTGCTATATCACAACCTTCCTTTAATAATCCAACAGCCATTTGGTATGCTACTATTGCGCTTACAGCACCATTTTTCTTTAAATCCTCTTCTGAAACGCCAAGCCTTTTTATTTTACTCTCGTTTGAATAGGATACTATCCCTTCATTAAAGATTTTAGATGCTCCAGAATTTTTTATAACTTCTACAGCCACCCTTCCACACGTAAACGATTCGGCTGTGGACATCTTCATCCCTCTCAACTCTAATAGGTCGAAAAGTCTTTCCCCTAGGCTAACGTCGTATTCAGCGTAAATGCCATCTTTATGGTTGGAAACTATATATCTAACCACTTCTCTCTTTACGTCCTCACTCGTTTCGTAAGAGAACAATAGATCTATAGTTGCGTCTCCATACCTTTGAGAAGTTATCCAAGAAAAACTATCTTCCCCAATGTTTTCAGCCTCTTTTAACGTATTTTCTAGGCTTTCTAAATTGCCAAAATATTTTAATGTCAGTCTAGTCTTTTTGATGCCTAGTTTGTTTTCAAGGTATGGCAAAACGTATTTATCACACATCGTCTTGACCTCTTTATAGTCATAAGGCAAAAGAGATAAAGTCAATTCATTGCTATCTAAGATAAAGCCTTGATACCCACCATAAATGTTTGGTATAACGCTACTTTCCATAGGCAAAAACGCGTAACTTTCATCATATTCAATTCCATTTGCTTTTGAAACGGCATCTAAAAAGTTGTGCGCATTTTCATTTTCTACAATCGCAGTATCAAAGGTTTCTCCTATAATATTTTTAAGGTCAAACCTAACCACGTCACCACCTATTATAACCAAGTTATCAAACATATCCTTAAACTCGGTTAATCTGCGTTGAAAGCCCAAATCATCGGTATCAGAAAGCACTTCTACCGTATCCACGACCAGCCCACCACTGTTAAACGCACCGACCACTCTTCCATAATAGTCACCGTCAAAATAGGTTTTTAAATTGCGAAAAAATATCAACGCAGTTTTCATTTGCTATTTGCTATCCTTTAATACGTCAACGTTTTTAACGATACATTCTATTCCTGAATAAATAGTGAGTAAAGTTGCCAAGCCTAAAAATACTAACCCAACGATATTAATAACAGAGTATAACCCAGGCATAAGGTCAGCACCACAAAGTAAAACAACCACTGCCACGTCTTGAGTAAAGGTTTTAACCTTTCCAGATTTATCTGCAGCTAACACTTTTCCGTTAGATGCAGCGACGATTCTAAAACCACTAACTATTAGTTCTCTTGCAAGAATAATTGCTACTGCAATAGCGCCATAAAACGGGATTATTGCGTTTTCATTAGGGAGTGGCAAAAGCATAACGATTAATGCCGTTGAAACCAAAACCTTATCTGCAATAGGGTCTAAGAATTTGCCAAGATTGGTCACTAAATTATATTTTCTCGCAATATATCCATCTAAAAAGTCGGTTAATGCCGCAAGTAAAAAGATTACTGCTGAAATAATGTAATTATATGGAATAATGGTTAAATAAAACACCACCACAAAAAGTGGTATCATTATAAGTCTTAAAATAGTTAGTTTGTTTGGTAAATTCATAATCTCTCTCCATATAAGTCGTATCCAGTTGCTTTTATAATTTTAACGTCGTAAAACTTTCCGTATTCAACCTCTTCAGCCGAAAAGAAATAAATCTTTCCGTCAATGTCAGGTGCATTAAAATACGCCCTACCATAATATATGAGTTGCTCGTCATCAAACCCTTCTGCAACAACCTTGAAAGACTTGCCAACAAGCGACTTATTGTTTTCCTTAACAATCTTTTTTTGTAAAGAGTAAAGTTTTTTTAGCCTTGCAGTCTTAAGGCTTGCTGAAATTTGCCCATCGAGTTTATAAGCAGGCGTGCCCTGTTCTCTGCTGTACTTAAAAAAACCAGCGTTGAACAGTTTTGCTTTTTTCAAAAACTCTAATAAGTTATTAAATGCCTGTTCACTTTCACGTGGAAAACCAGTTATAAAAGTGGAACGAATAGCAATGCCTTTAACTCTACTTTTGAGCTTTTCGATAAGTTCTAAATATCCATTTCCCGTGCCCTTTCTATTCATCAATTTAAGCACGCCGTCATCTGCATGTTGGAGTGGAATATCTATGTACTTTATAACCTTGGCATTAACGGCAATTTCGTTAATTAGTTCCTCTGTTATATTTTCTGGATAACAATATAGCAGTCTTATTCCCTTAATATTTGAAAGTTTACTTAACTCTCTAATAATATCGGTTAAACTCACTTGTGGAACTAAATCATATCCGTATTTAGCGACGTCTTGCGCAACTAAAATAAGTTCGTTAAGCTCCCCAAGTCCTTTAGCTTCTTCGATTAGGTCTGCAACTGGCACAGAACGAAACTTGCCCCTAATATAAGGTATTAAACAATAAGTGCAATGATTTGAGCAGCCGTCTGCTATTTTTAGGTATGCATAGTTGGAAGTGGTTAAAACCCTGTTCTTTCCACATTCGCCTTTTGGCTCGCCGATAAGAACGACTCTTTCACCGAGATAAATTCTATCAATGACTTGTAAAATTTTATCGTATTCAGAAACACCCAAAAAAGCATCTACTTCCAATAACTCATCTTTTAATTCACAGATAAATTTTTGTGGCAAACAGCCCGTAACGATAATCTTTTCCAAGCCGTTTTGTTTTTTTAAGATGGCAAGCAAAATTTCTTCTATAGCCTCTTTTCTTGCACTTTCTAAAAATGCACAGGTGTTGATCACTATTATATCCGCATTGTCATAATCGGATATTAAAGTGTGTCTTTTAGATAAAAAGTAAAGCATCTTTTCGGTATCAACCCTATTTTTATCGCAACCTAACGAAATCACACCAATTTTTTTGTTAGAAATTTTTTGCATTAAAACGATTCTTCCTTTGGCCCAAATCTTGAAATATATTCTTCTTTAGAAAGTAAAACTTTTCTTGCCTTACTTCCATCATAGCCTGAAATGAAGCCCTTTTGCTCCATTCTATCAATAAATCCACCTGCTTTTGCATAGCCGATAGAAAATCTTCTTTGAAGCGAAGAAATTGAAACCGTGCCCGTATTTACTGCAAACCAAAGTGCGTTCATAAACTCGCCACTATTTTTTTCTTCTCCCTCAATTGCACCATTTGAAGAATTTTCTTCAACTTTAGGCTTTGTTTCGTTATCCAAGAACTCTTGTACATCTTGGTCAAAATAAGCTGTATTATTAGTCTTGATATATTCAACCACGTTGGAAATTTCCCTTCCACTGATATAAGCGCCTTGATAACGCTCATAATCAGCCATGCCTGAGTTTTTATAAAGCATATCGCCGTTACCCAAAAGTTTTTCAGCACCAGCCCCACCCAAAATCGTTTGAGAATCTGCAAAGTTCATAACTTTAAGCGCTATTCTTGACGGCAAGTTTGCCTTAATCGTACCAGTAATAACATCAACAGAAGGACGTTGTGTTGCAAGAACTAAGTGTATCCCAGCTGAACGAGATTTTGCAGCAATCATTCTTATTCTCGCTTCCAAATCTTTCTTGCATGCTTCCATAAGGTCGGCAAGTTCATCGATAACAAACACTATTCTTGGCATTTTTGCAATCTTGTCGTTGGCAATCATAGAGTTATAATCATCAATATTACTTATGTGCCCACCACATTGGGTGAAAATTTCGTTTCTTCTATTGGTTTCTTCATAAGCCCACTGCAAAAGCGACAAAGCTCTCTTTGGTTCGTTTATAATCTCATCTACCAAAAGGTGTGGCAAATGTTCATACTTTCTAAACTCAACGCTCTTTGGATCAACTAAAACGAGTTTTAGTTCTTCTGGGCTATATCTCATCAACAAGCTAACTAGCATAACGTGTAAGCACACGCTCTTTCCTGAACCGGTTGCACCTGCAATAAGATAGTGTGGACCTTTAGTTAAGTCGTCGCTTATAGCGTTGCCAACGATGTCTTTACCGAGCGCGAACATAAGTGAACCCGGTTTATTCTTTTTATCGACAAGACCTTCCATAACTTCTTTTAAGCCGACGGTGATTTTAACGTTATTAGCAACTTCTATACCCACCAAATTCTTACCAGGGATAGGCGCCTCAATTCTAACGCCGTTTTTAGCAGCTAATCTCATCTTTAGGTCATCATCATACCTTAAAACGTTCTTCACAGAAATGCCAGGAGGCATCATAATCTCGTATCTAGTGATTGATGGGCCTTGAATATGATCCTTTGGCTCTGCATCAATTTTAAACTCAGCGAGCGTGCGTTTAATAATCTCTTTCCTTTCTTCGTGATTTTCTTGCGCTGCATTTATTGGTTGCGCATAACTTTCTAAAAGGTCAAAAGGAGGTCTAAAATATTCCCTGTTTATAGGAATTTCTTGCTTTTCCTTTTGGTCTTCAATAGGCTGTTCTACAGCTTTAGGTTGCTCGTCAAAAACAAATGATCTTCTTGAACCCTGATTGTTGTCGCTTGCCACCCTACTTGTAAAACCTATAGCTTGAGCATTGTTTTCACTCTCTTCACTTTTATCGTTTAGGAATATATCCCTAATTCTCCTGTTTGAAGTTAGGTTTGATTCAACAACTCTTTCACTTTGCTCGTTAAAGTTATCAACTTCCATTGAACAATCTTCATTTACGATAGGTTCAACAATAGGTTCACCCTTTTCCTCTTCTTCTTTTAAAGTATCAAAATTAAACCTACTCGTCCTACTGCTTTCTCTAGAAAAGTTAACTTCTTCAGTATTATCGATAAATGGAATTTCCTCTTCCACTTTATGTTCGATATTAGATGAAAGCTCTTGAGCTACTGCAGGCTTTGAATCAATTTCAGTATCTGCAACGTTAAAATACTTATCTTCAAAAAGTTGAGCCTTTTCTTCAACACTTGCCGTGTTAATTTTTTGAACACTATCAACTTCATCATGCTCAATAAACGGAATCTCTTTTTTCTCAATATCGGTAAAAGGTTGAGAATTAACTTCTTGTCTTGGAGAAACGTAACCAGACACTGTCGTTTGAGGTTGTTGTTTAGGGAAAACGTTGCCATAATAATCAACCGATGAATATTTTTCCATATTGATTACCGTTGGCGTTTTAATATAATCAAGCTTTGACTTATAATCGTCTTGTGGCTTTATAGGTTGTTTTTCCTTGCTAGAACTATAATCGACCACACCAAGTCCACCTTGTGAAAACTGCAACTTAATAGGTCCTGTTTGATCCTTGTTTATTTCTCTTTTTGTTTTAACGGCAAAATCTTGTGGATTGTTTACGAATAATTTTTGTTTACCACTAGACACTGAAAAATCCACGTTATCAACGGGATATTCCTTTTCGCCAGCAATCTCAACCCCCAAATCTTCCTCTTTAACAAAAGAACTTCTAAACTTTGCTTCTTGTTTATTCTTTGCAGAACTATCACCCATCCAATCTCTAACCAATGCAAAGACAATGATAGCGAGGGCAAGCCCCAAAATAACGTAACTGCCGACGTTAGTTAAAAGTGCACACGTTGCATATGTCACTATGCCCATAAAAAAACCACCAGCACTTGCAGTCACGATTCCACCAGCACCTAAATCATAACAAGATTTAATGTATTCGCTAAAACTTAGCCCCTCACTTGATGCCGTTATAATGTGTAATATTGCTACCAACACGAAAAAACCCAAAGTGGTAAGTGCTTTGCGTTTTAAGGATATATTCAATTTTTTTCCACTGATTAAAAAAATGCCTTTGCCTATAAAATATATAGAAAGGGCATAAGCAAAAAAGCCAAAACACCCAAATAAAAATGAATTGACAGATAAGCCTATTACCGAAAACAGTTTTTCACGAGTTATTAGGCAAATTAGGCATAGTGTTGAAAAAAGCACCATTACAACACCCATTGTTTCTTTGGTAAATAGTAAACTTTTTTCCTTTTGTTGTTTTGTTGTTCTACTCAAGATAACACCCCTATTATTGTCATACATAGATTATACCAAATTTAACACTATTTTACAATGCTTTCAGCAAAAGTTTTTAAATATAAATATTTAAAATTCGTTTTTTTCACAATAAAAAATTATTTTGTTAAATTTTGTAAATTTATAAAAAAATGTCTAA
>JAZUSI010000126.1:0-5953 GCA_045606665.1 Christensenellaceae bacterium | reverse complement strand
CCTTAAAAAACACCGTCTTAAAAATAGCAAAGGAATTAACAGAATAAACTAAAACGGCTAACGATTTTCGTTAGCCGTTCTGCTCATTTTTCGGGGATAAAGTTTTCAAATATAATATTTTTTACAAATGGTTTAATTTTCTCGTAATCAGCTTGACTCGTAATAGTCCAAGAAATAAGTGGAAGTTTTTTTGTCTTGCGTTTAGGGAGTGGCAAGTCCTCAAAAGAGTAACTAATGAAGTCTGGTTTAATCATAAAGTTTAAGGACATGTTTTTAACCACGTATCTCTTTATAAAAGGCAGGGGTTTGCCGTGAGTTTTGGTTGCCAAAATTCCACGTATAAATTCGGGTGCAAGTTTTTTAACCCTTTTTATGTATAGTGGGTCAAAAGACTGAATTGCAAATTCGCCTTTATAACGTTTTAGCCTTTCAACCACCTTGTCGATATAAGAGCTGTCGGCTTGGTCTTTGAGTTCAATTAAAAGTGGAACTTTGCCGTCAACAAGGGTTAAAATTTCATCAAAAGTAGGAATTTGCTCGTTAGAATCTAAAAGTCTTAATTCTTTTAATTCTTTTGCTGACTTTTCATAAATAAGTGCGTCTAATCCCGTCATGCGCTTTAGATTATAATCGTGAAAAGAAAAAAGTACTCCATCGGTTGAAGAATATAAGTCGATTTCAATAGGATATCCGTTATCGACTGCATATTTATAGGCAGAAATAGAATTTTCAATTAAACCATTTTCCCAAAGCCCACGATGTGCAATCGGTCTAGTCAATAACCAAGAACCATTATGTAACCGCATACAATCTCCTTTTTAATTTACTTGCAAAAAATTAACTTTTGTTATATACTATTAACGAATATTATATATTAAAAGGTTTTATATGTCAATCAATAAAGAAAATATTAGGAATTTTTGCATAGTTGCACACATTGACCACGGCAAGTCCACACTTGCTGACAGGCTTATGGAAAAAACTGGTCAAGTCTCTGAAAGGGATATGGAAGAGCAATTATTAGACTCTATGGATTTGGAACGTGAAAGGGGCATTACCATAAAACTTACCCCTGTTAGAATGTTCTATAAAGCCAAAGATGGAAACGAATATATATTTAACCTTATCGATACGCCAGGTCACGTTGACTTCACTTATGAAGTTTCTCGTTCATTAAAGGCGTGTGAGGGTGCGATTTTAATAGTTGATGCAACTCAAGGCGTTCAAGCGCAAACGCTTGCAAACGCATATCTTGCTATAGACAACGATTTAGAGATTATGCCCGTTATAAACAAGATGGATCTAGCTTCTGCTCGCCCTGACGAAGTGGCAACTGAGATTGAAGATATTTTGGGTATAGAGGCTCTCGATGCGCCACGTATTTCTGCAAAGAACGGACTTAACGTTGAGGACGTTTTAGAACAAATCGTTCATAAAATTCCTGCGCCAAAAGGCGATGACAACGCATCACTAAAAGCGCTTATCTTCGATAGTTATTACGATAACTTTAAGGGCGTTATTTGTTTTGTTAGAATAGTTGATGGAACGGTAAAGGTTGGCACGAAAATTAAAACCTTTATGTCAGACAAGCAATTCGACGTTACAGAAGTTGGTGTTTTCTCACCAAAGATGCAACCAAAGGATTGTTTAACGGCTGGCGAAGTTGGATATATTGCAGCAAGTATAAAAAGTATTGAGGACACGGCAGTTGGCGACACTATTACCACGGTGGAAAATCCTGCAAAAGAACCACTTTCTGGTTATAAAAAGGCATTGCCTATGGTGTTCTCTGGGGTGTTTCCATTAGACGGCAGTAAGTTTAACGACTTAAAGGATGCATTGCTTAAACTTAAATTAAACGATGCGGCGCTCTCTATCGAGCCAGATAACTCTGCAGCGCTTGGATTTGGATTTAGATGTGGCTTTTTGGGGCTACTTCATATGGACGTTATTCAAGAGAGAATTGAAAGGGAATTCGATTTACAAATTATAACCACAGCGCCATCGGTTTCTTACAAGGTTTATAAAACGGACGGCACGCAGTTGGTAATAGAAAATCCAACGCACTTGCCACCTGTAACCGAGATTGAATATATGGAAGAACCGATTATTAACGCAAGTATATTTACGCCACCAGATTACGTTGGACCAATAATGGAGTTGTGTCAATATAAACGAGGTGTTTATAAAGATATGGTTTATCTTGACAAAACGAGGGTGCAATTAAAATACACGTTGCCATTAAACGAAATCATTTACGATTTTTTTGACAGTTTAAAATCTCGTACTAAAGGATACGCTTCTTTCGACTATGAGATATCGGGATATCAAAGAAGTGATTTGGTCAAACTAGATATGCTTTTAAATGGTGATATGTGCGATGCGCTATCTATTATAGTGCATAAAGATAAGGCATATGAACGTGGCAGACAGATTGCTGAAAAGTTAAAGGAAGTAATTCCACGTCAAATGTTTGAAATTCCTATTCAAGCAGCCGTTGGGGGCAAGATCATAGCAAGAGAAACAGTCAAAGCGTTTAGAAAGGACGTTTTGGCAAAGTGCTATGGTGGTGACGTAACCAGAAAGAAAAAGCTTCTTGAAAAACAAAAAGAAGGAAAGAAGAAGATGCGTTCTATTGGTACGGTAGAAATACCAAGTGAAGCATTTATATCAATATTAAAGACGGATAGTGATAAGTAATATGGCAGGAATATATATACACGTACCATTTTGCAAACAAAAATGCACTTATTGTGACTTTGCGTCTTTTCCCAAAGAGATGGGAAAGGTGGAAAGCTACTTTGCATGTCTTTATCGTGAAATTAAAGGCAGAAGCCAGCAGTATCCAAAAACCATTATTGATACTATCTATATAGGTGGTGGCACGCCGTCGGTTGTGGAAAGCAAATTTATTTTAGGCGCAATAAGGCAAGTAAGAAAGTGCTTTACCGTTAGAAAAGATGCAGAGATAACTATTGAGCTTAATCCAGGTACTGTTGACGAACAAAAAATCAAAGACTACTTGAGCATTGGAATAAATCGTTTTTCTATTGGACTTCAAACGGGTTATGACGACCAACTTAAAAGACTAAACAGAATCCATACGGCAAAGGACTTTTTGCTCGCTTGTAAAATGCTTAAAGGACAAAATATAAGCGCCGATATTTTAATCGGTCTTGCAGACCAAACGGCAGAGCAAGTTCAAAAGACCATTGATTTAGCAATAGTAGGAGGAGTTAGCCATATTTCCGTTTATGCCTTAACCCCAGAAGTTGGTACACCTATATATACCGATTATCTTAATGGTGAACTTTTAAGCGATGATGAAGTTGCTGATATTTACGATATGGCTGTAAAATATCTAAAGGAAAAGGGCTTTGATAGATACGAAGTTTCAAACTTTGCTCGAGACAATAAATATTCTCGCCACAATATGAACTATTGGAAACGTGGCGAATATATCGGTGTTGGCGTGTCTGCAAGTTCGTTTATGGAAGAACGCAGATTTACAAATACTTTCAAGATAGACGAATATATGAACGCAGTTATCTATAACAAAAACCCAGAGATTTCAAGTGACGTTATAGAAAAGGAAGATGCCAAGTTCGAATTTATCATGCTCGCTCTTCGCACGACAGACGGGTTAAGTATAGATGAGTTCAATAAAAACTTTTCAGCTAACTTTTTAACTGATTATAAAGAAGTCTTAAATAAAAAATCGGCTTTCCTTGATGTTGATGAGGAAAGGGTTAGGATTAAGGATGAGTATTTATATGTTCAGAACGATATAATACTTTCCTTCATGAAATAATAAAAACGCTTGAAATACTTCGTATCTCTGCGTTGTGCTCCGTGTTGCTCGGGTTACGTACAGGCGTACGCGCCCCGTCGCAATACTCACATGCCTTGACCTACTCGCATTTGAAGCGTTTTTAACGTTATTAAATTAGGAAAGAGAAAAACTCTCTTGAAATACTACGTATCTCTTGGTTATGTTCGGTGTTGCTCGGGTTGCGTATAGGCATACGCGCCCTACATAAAATGCTCGTTTTTCACGTCTGACTCGCATCTAACCCGTTTTTAACGTTTTTAAATTAGGTATAGAAAAAACTCACTTGAAAAACTTCGTATCTCTTGGTTATGTTCCGTGTTGCTCGGGTTACGTACAGGCGTACGCGCCCCGTCGCAATACTCACATGCCTTGATCTACTCGCATTTGAAGCGTTTTTAACGTTTTTAAATTAGGAAAATAGAATACGAGCCACTTTCTACAAAAAATAATTAAATAACAAAAAATATTACTTAAAACGGTCGCTTCAAAGTGTTAGACTTGAGTCAAGGGGATAGAGATGACCGTTTATATCGAATATGTGATTATCAACAACGTAATCATAGATTATTTGATGTTAAAAGCCACGTTTGTGCTTACGGGAAACCCGATATATAAACGTCGGCTTTTTCTTTGCGCTTTTTTTGGTGGAATAGTTGCGCTCGTTTATCCTGCGCTAGAAGTAAATCAAATTATTTTGACGCTAGTCAAAATACTGAGTGGGATACTCATAGTCTTGCTTGCAAGTGAATATAAGAATGCAAGGTCATTTTACGTGAACGCCGTCATATTTTTCTTTTACACTTTTGTAACTGGTGGTGTGATTATAGGTGTGTTCAACCTGTTCAGCATTGAATATCAAACAGAGTTTATAGTGGCAGGCATAGTTATTCCTGTTTATCTAGTGTTAAGGGCTTTTGCAGAAGTTATCAAATATTTCTTTAGAAGAAAGAGTGTAGAGAGTTTAATTTATAAAGTAGAACTTTCTTTGAATGACCAAACTCTTATTGCAAAAGGTTTTTTAGATACTGGCAACTCTCTTTTAAATAATGGAAAGCCTGTAATTTTATGTGATAAACACTTTGCAAAAAAACTTATGGGAGAAAACCTAGTAAAAATCAAATTTAAGAGGATAGAAATTTGCACGGCAACGGGAGTTAGGCAAAATTTAGCATTTAATTTAGATCGGCTTGTATTATATATGGAAAATAAGTCGCATATATTTGAAAATGTAACCGTTTGCATATCCCACGTAAGCTTTGATGGGTATTCGATTATTTTGCACCCCGATTTAATTAAGGAGGATTATAAGCATGAAAATGTTATGGATACTGAGAAAGTTGGTTAAAATGTTTTCACTTTCAGAAAACATCTTGCACTTTATAGGAGGTGGCGAGGTTTTGCCTCTTCCGTTTTCGCCCGATGAGGAAAATCAAATGCTTTCTAGACTTGCTGCAGGCGAAGAAGATATTCGCAATAGCCTTATAGAACACAACTTGCGTTTGGTGGTTTATATTGCTCGTCGCTTTGAAAACACGGGTGTCGATTTAGACGACTTAGTATCCGTTGGCACTATTGGACTTATAAAGGCAGTTAATTCTTTTAACGCTGATAAAAACATAAAACTAGCGACTTATGCGTCAAGGTGTATAGAAAATGAGATTTTAATGCACTTGCGCCGAACGGTAAAAATTAAAAGCGAAGTTTCTTTTGAAGAACCTTTAAACACCGATTGGGAGGGGAACGAGCTTATGCTTTGTGACGTTATGGGAACTGATGGGGATATCGTTTATAAAAAAATCGAAAACGGGGTGGAAACCGAACTCTTGGGAGTTGCCTTGACAAAGCTTAACGACAGAGAACGTGAAATAATGGAACTTCGATACGGCTTAAAAGGCGAAGATGAAAAAACGCAAAAGGAAGTTGCCGATATGCTTGGCATTTCCCAAAGCTATATTTCACGCTTGGAAAAAAAGATTATAGGCAGATTGAAAAAGGAATTTTCTAAAATGGTATAAAGTTTTAAATAGGAAAGGCAAGTTTTAGGACTTGCCTTTTTAGTGGTTGTTTTAATAAATATAAAACTAATTGGAATATTCTCTAAAAATTTATGTCTTTATAAAA
>JAZUSI010000125.1:0-10698 GCA_045606665.1 Christensenellaceae bacterium | reverse complement strand
ATTAGTGATAAAATAATATCTATTATTTAAGTGTGAAATTTTATTAATTTTAAAAACTTCTTAAAATTTCACGCGTACATATTCAAAGGAAATTATAATGGCGATATATTATTTATTTGCACTACTAACATTTTTACTTTTTTCAACGGGATTAGTAGTTGTTAAGAGATTTAATAAAGATAAAACAATTTTATATTTGAGAATATCAGGAGTTATTTTAGGCCTGTCTTTTATCTTTAGATATTTATGGGCAGATTTATATCTTGAAAGTGTCATTAATCAAACTCTAACTGGCTTTTCTTCAAGAGGAGATATGGTGTTCTCATCAATTTTGTCTTGGATAGAAGTTACTGCGATCTTAATCGTTATGCTCTATCCTTTTTTTGTTAATGTTAAGACACTTAAAATTCTTTCGTGGTTTATTGCTCCAGTAATACTATTGCTTTCATTTATATTTATAAACAAAATTTTAGTATTCAACTTTGGGCCGACTGAAACAGCTGAGTTTTCAATTCGTTCACTATTTTTTGCGATTGAAATTGGACTTGGCTTTGCCCTATCAATATACGCAGTGCTCGAATATATATTTGTTCACAGAAAAGTTGTAAAAATTTATAAAAAAGACATTCTTTATGTAATTTTTTCATTTTTAGGGATGCTTTTATGTACCTTCCCTAACTTTTATCCACAACTTTTTTTAGATCCATATGATTACTTTTATCATGTTGAGGATTTGAATATTTATCATAGATATTACATTTACCCTATTATCGTGATCCCAATATTATTATATATTTTGCTTAAGGATAAATCTTACGAAACAAAACGTTTTGCACTGATTTATTATGCTTTAGCAGAACTGTTTTTATATAGTTTAACGCATAAGTTTGCTGATTTTATTGAACCATCTGGTCTGCCATTCCACTTATGTAATACGGCACTATATATAACGCCTATTTGTTTAATCTTTAATACAAAAAAAGTATTTTATTTTACGTATTTTATAAATGTATTAGGTGCATTTTTAGCAATAACTATGCCAAATTATAGCGTAGAAGGGTATAATGGAACTATAATTGTTCATGATACATTATTATTTTTCCGTTCACACTATCAAGCATTTTACATGCCACTCTTAACCGTTGGCTTGGGAATTTTTGAGCGACCAAGAATAAAAGAATTTAAATATTCTCTAGTTGGTTTTGCCGCATATTACTTATTTGTTCTAATAATGAATGGTTGGTTTACTAATTACGATCCATCTATTGACTATTTCTTTATCAATAGTAATTTTATTGCCGATAAACTCGGTTCATGGGCAGAAAATTTAAGACTTGCAACCTTTTCATTTAATTTAGGCAATTTAATATTTACTTACTATCCAATATATCAATCGTTATATTTTGTTGTTTATATTATTTTGTCTTTAGCAATGTGGTTTATATATGAACTTTCTTATGAAATAATTTCGGGCTGGAAAGATATATCAATAAGAAATAAAGCATATAAAATGGACATGTTAGCACTTGAATATTCACTTAATGGACGACCTAAAGGAGAACCTATTAATATGGAAAAAACAGATAAATTGATATTAGAAAATTTTACAAAAAGATATGGCAAAAGCGACGTATATGCTGTAAAAGATGCCAATTTAACTATAAACAGTGGCGAAGTTTTTGGTTTCTTAGGCCCAAATGGCGCAGGAAAATCTACGATAATTAAAAGTATGGTTGGAATTCAAACGATTACCGATGGAAAAATTTTAGTTTGTGGTTATGACGTAAAAACTCAATCGGTCGAAGCCAAAAGACAAATTGGATTTGTTCCAGATCACTATGCCTTATATGAAAAATTAACAGCTCGTGAATATATAAATTACATTGCTGATTTATATGATGTTGATAAAAAATTGCGAGATGAAAGATTAGATGAATATATCAAATTGTTTGAATTTGAATCTGCAATTGATAATCCAATCAGAACATATTCTCATGGTATGAAGCAAAAAGTAACAATAATGGCTGCGCTAATTCATGATCCTAAAGTATGGATTTTAGACGAACCACTCACAGGTCTTGATCCTAATAGCATTTTTCAAGTGAAAGAATGTATGAAGAATCATGCAAAAAAAGGAAATATTGTTTTCTTTTCAAGTCATATTATTGATGTTGTTGAAAAAATTTGTGATAGGATCGCTATAATTAGAAAAGGTCAAATTCAATGCGTAAAAACACTTGAAGAGATTGAACAAACCACCTCTCTTGAAAATTTTTATATGGATATAATCAATAACAAAGTTATTGAACCAATAAAAGTCAATGAAAAAGAAATTAGTGGTAAGGTTGTAGTGCAATGAAAAAACTTTATGCATTAGTAAAAATGCAACTTGCAGATAAGTTGGATTTTTCGTGGATGAACAGTGTTCGTACAATTATTTTTAAGGTTATCTTAAGTATCTTTAAATTTGTCCTAGTCACAGCACTATTTTACCTATTATTTATGGTGTGCTCAATACTCGGTGTGTTTGGGCTTAGTAAAAATATACCAGATACCGTTTTAGCATTAATTTTTACAATTATACAAATAATGTCGGTCATAACGTGTATGACGGGATTGACAAATTCATTATACAAATCTGCAGATAATAAGGTATTGCTAACTTTACCAGTTGAACACAATCAAGTTTTCTTTTCAAAAATAATTCTATACTTTATATATGAATTAATTAAGAATGTTAACTTCACTCTCCCATTATTCATTGCGTATGGGCTTAATAATGGTGCTGTTTTTTACTACTATCCATATTTAATTTTGTGCTTTGTGTTGATATCGTTATTGCCAGTTCTCTTAGGTGCAGTATTAAGTATCCCTTGGCTGTTTATATCGACGTTTATTGAAAAACATAAAATTTTTCAAACCATAATTATCCTACTTGCATGTTTAGCTATTGCACGTGTATTGTTTAAACTTGTTGCAATGATACCACCAAATATCAATTTAATAGCACAATGGAACACGATAACACAAGAAGTGATACATCCTTTTTTAAGGGATTTTACAAATTTATTTAGTTTATATTATAGTTTAACCCTTATGATTGTTGGTGGAACGCTTGTTATTTCAACAAATATATTCAGTGGCAATGCGCTATTGATTTTTGCAATTGTTATTTTGATTTTATTGGTTTGTATTATTGTTGCATTTTTACTTGCTAAACCATTATTCTTTAAAATGGCTTCAAAGCAATTTGAATTTGAAAAAAAGGTTATTCCCCCAAAGAAAAATCGTGTTCATGGCAAACTTTTTAGTCCTTTAAGTCAGGAATTAAAACGTAATTTTAGAAGCAGTCAATACGTTGTTTTAATAATGTTGCAATTGTTATTACCTGCTATTTTAGTTTTTTTATTAAACAAGTTATATGCGGCAATGAATACGAGCTTTAGTGGACAAATGATGACTATGGGTTTTAATATATTAGTTTTATATTTGTCAGTTCTTTCATTTAATAATGAATTTGCATCAATATATAGCCGTGATGGAAATGCAAGGTTTTTAGAAAAAACACGTCCAATTACCCCTGCTATCCTCACCTTTTCGAGACTAATTCCAAGAATAATTGTTATTATAGCATCAGTATTGGTGGCAACGTATCTTTACGTAGCAACTGCTAGTGCAAACGCCTTCCAATTTATAACAATAAGCTTAACGGCTTCATTTGTAGCAGTCGCACATCTCTTATGGTGTGCTGAACTAGATATTATGAATCCACAAAGTCAACAATATGCCACTATAGGCATGGAATTTAATAATCCAAATGAAAGAATTGCCACAATTCTATCTTTGGCTATTTCTGCAATTTTTGCTTTTTTGCAGTACTTTTTGTCAATGTCTGGCGTTGTAGATGCTTTTATTAAAACTACAATATTTGCACTAGTGTTTTTATTAGCAAGAATTTACTTATACTTTACAAGAGTTAAGTTATACTATAAGGAGAAGTAAGATATGTCAAAACCAACGATTTTAATATTATCAATTGTATATCTTGCATCTATTTTAATAGTCGGAATTTTTGGAATGCAAGTAATGTCGTTTAACAATATTAATTATATTGAAAGCATAACCATCAATAAAAATGAAATTGAGTTTAGTGATGGACAGGTTTTTGATGATAAAAAGACTTTCTTTATTTCGAAAGAAATTACTGATGATGGAATACCATATATGCAATATACCATTGTGTTCAAATATAAAACCAATTTGAACATTTCTGTAAAGCCAATAGTAACTGCCAAAGATCCTACACTAGATCCAACAAATAAGACGTTGAGTGTATCTTCGGATAAAAATGATATTATTTACAAAGATGGCGTTTTTACTATTAATGGAAAAGAAGTCGTTACTTTTGTTTTTAATTCACAAGATTCTTCAAACAAAAAAATGGCTATTGTATTATGGCCACGATAAAAAACGATTTTTTTATATCTCACATTGAGACAAATTTAATATAAAGGAGAAAGAAAAAATGAAAAAAAAGAGTATAATTTCTTTAATTATTTTATGCGTGTCTATTTTTGCATTTGCAATTTTTTCTGCGTGTACACCAAATACTACCGCCCCAACTGTTAAAGAAATTAAATTCAAAAACGAAACGGTCAAAACAATTTACATGCTAGATGAACAAATTGATTATTCAACAATCAAACTTATTGTTGAATATAGTGACCAAACAACTAAGGAATTTGTGTTAACGGATACTGATAATGGCGTTGAATATACCCCTATTGATACTTCAACTGCAGGTCAAAAAGTTTTATCAGCAACATTTAATGGTAAAGAAGTTGTAATGAATGTTGAGGTTGTAAGAACTATTTTAGGAATTAAATTCCAAGAAAGTTCATTAACTTTTGATTATAAAGGTGAGTTTAATAAAGAAGACGTTAAGTTGCAAATTATTTATGATGATGAAACCTTTATTAAAACTATCGCTTTATCTGATGCTGGCGTTTCTATTAAACAAGAAATTTCTTTGACAGATAAGGCGCTTATTGGTCAAACTCAAGTTCTTGAAGTTGAATATAATGGGAAAACTGCTCATGTTAATGTTGTTGTAAACAAAGTTTTAATAGATGTTAAATTTAAAGAAGGTGTTAAAACTGAATATAGCGTTAATGATTCAATTGATTATTCACAAATATTTATTGTTGCAACATATAATGATGATTCTACTGTAGAATTACCTATTACTGATAATTCTATAAATTATGATCCTATTGATACAAGTGTTGATGGAAGTTATAAGTTTAATGTAGAATTTATGGGTAAAACTAGTGATGAATTAAATTTTGTAATCAAGCCTTTAATAGCACCTGAACAATTTACTTATCCTGCTGCTTATCAACAATATTTAACTAAATCACAAGATAATACCTACAAGGTTAAATCTGACGTAAAAAATAACCCATATTTAGTTGGCTCTATCAATAAGTTTAGTTTTGTGCCACGTGCGGCATATTTTGATTTAACACTCGTTGATACAGTTCAAATTGCCAACCCAATAACGGTATTTAAACTTTATGAAAAAGTCGAAGGTCAATACGTACTCGTTGACTCCCCTGATAAATACGTTACTGTTGAAAACAATATGTATAAGTTTAATTCAACTGCAAACGACAAATTCTTTAAGATGGAAGTTTCTCTTGATAAAAATAGATATAATTTGTCGTTTTGGGGTTGGGAAAAGCCAGTAATTTCAATTGAATTTAAGGTTGTTGATGCTTATAACGCATATGACACATATGGACTTTCGGTATTAGACAATTTAAATGTTAAAAACTGGGCAGAAATTAAAGATAGAACTTTGAAATATGATGATAAAAAATTAAGCGAATATACAGACGTTAAACTTATAGTATTACACAACGATATTGTTATTAATGCTGATGAATTACCTGAAAATTATTTCTGGAGTGATGATATGTATGGTTATAACACTGCATATCAAAAAGCATCAGCTGCCGATGCATTAACACAAGGCACGTCTCAATTTGCAAAAAGATTAAAAGGCTCTTTAAGAAATGGTTTAGGTGGAGATACTTATAACCATTGTGACAATCAAGGTATTAGTAAAGAACTAAACACGTTAGATATTAATGGTAATCCACGTAAGGACTACGCTGAAACATGGAAGTGCCAAAACGTTCAAAAAGGTATATTTAACACAAACCAAACAAGTTTAAGTGGTAACTATATGACCATTTCTACTAGTGATAGTGAATCAAGACACCTCACCTCAATTCTTGGTCATGACTACAAAGAAGGCGACGCTGATTCAATGATTAATCAAGTTTCACACTGGTCATTGTTTAAGTTCTATAAAACAGATGATTTAGTTGATAATAAAACAACTGTTAACTTATCATTTGATAATATTATGTTGTTAGGAAATATGCCAAAAATTAATCAAGATGGACAAGAAGCTGGGTTGATGGCAATGAATACGTTTATTGATAAAATGACAATCAATAACGTTATAACTACCCAATTCTACACACACATCGTTTGCGATGGTGGAGATAGAGGAACTTGTGAATTAGAATTTAATGATTCAATAATGACTGATGCTTACTCTAATATGTTCTATTTATGGCGCAGTAACGTTTCAGTTAATAGAAGTATTATGAAAAATGCTGGTGGTCCTCTATTCATTCTTTGTGATGCCGACAGAACAACTGAAACTGTTCCAGGTCCTGTTCTCAAAATTGATAATGAATCAGATTTAGAATCATATGCAGCGGGAACTGAAGCATGGTATAAAATGTATGACGCGCAAATTTTGCTAAACATGTTAAAGGCTGATGTTAGTCAAATGCTTTCTCCTTTAGGTAAAACTTTTGTTCATACGGTAAATTCTGTTGATCAAATTAATATTATTGCAGCAATGATTCCAACCCCTACTTCAATTTTTAGCAGTCACGATACTCCTATTAATATTAAAGGTAAACTAATTCGCAATGAAACTGAATTGTTTGACATGGAGTCACAATATATTACTAACGTTACAAAACCAAGTAACACAATAGGATTTTTAAGTGGAAATCAATTTGCTTTCTATGCTGGCGCAAATGGTGTTCTTGAGCTTGATTTAACTACAGGTTCTCCTAAAGCACCAACGGATTTTGCAGCTAATTCAACAGACATGTTAACATTAGTTATGAGCGCACAACTTGCTTCTCCAGGATTGGCCAATGCACCATACTTTGGAGTTGTTCTTGGCGATTATTTAACACAAAAACAAAATATAACAATTTAGTCGTAACTAAAATTAAAAAAAACTAAAAGCCATCATTTTAATGGCTTTTAGTTTTTTTAATAATTATATAAATTTAATTTTCTAGACTAAAATTTTTCCACGTCTTCCCCTGCTAAAAAATCAGGAATTTCTTCATCTTCAAGATTTGGTAATTCAAAATCATCACTAGTACTATCCTCAGGTGTTTTAGGGGCGTTTTCGTCAACAGAAACAGCTGTTTCATCCACGTAAACATCTTTTTTATAAAGATAGTCATCATCGTTTCTATCGCTATGTATTAGGTTAATTTTATTGATTAAATCATCATAGTCGGGTAGTTGGTCAAGTGATTCAATTTGGAAACGCTTTAAGAATTTATCTGTTGTTCCAAAAAGCACTGGTTTACCAACAGCATCCTTTCTTCCAACAGGTTCAATCACACCAAGTTCAAGTAGCTTTTGAACGGCATATTCACTATTCCCTCTTATTTCTTCCAAATCAATACGTGTAACTGGTTGCTTATACGCGATTATTGCAGCAACTTCAAGCATGCTTTTTGATAATTCTTTTTCCTTTATTGGATTAAGAACAGCTGAAACAGAATCTGCATTTTCTGGATTTGAACAAAATTGAAGTTTTTTATTAAACGTTAAAAGCTGTATTCCACTTATTCCAGAATACTTTTCTTTTAACTTTTCAGCAACTTTTAAAACGTCCTGATTTGTAATTTCTAATTTTTCAGCTATATCTGATATAGCAACTTGTGTGCCAGATACAAACAATATTGATTCAATTATACTCGTCAATTTCTCCAAGTTCTTCATTTCTATCATCCCTTAATGTTATAGTTATATCATCAAAAATTCCATTTTGTTCAACAGAAATATATTGCAATTTCAAAAGTTCAAGCATTGCTTGAAAAGTTGTTATAAGCTCATTTTTTGTGTAATATGAAGTAAACATTTCAAAAAAGCTCATTTCTTTTCTATCCAATAACATATTTTTTATATGGTCAACTTTATCTTTTACTGTAAATACTTCTTTAGGAATTTCTTTTAAAACGTTTTCTTGTCTTTTTTTATCATCAACTCTCATTAAAAGTTTTGAAAAAGCATTAATTAGTCCGTCTAAATTAAAGTCATTATAAACAATTTTAACGTCACCAACAGACTTATCTGGCTCTTTGTAAAACCTCAAAACGTTTTCTTGTCCTTTTAACTTTTCACTGGCTTCTTTGAAAAGTTTATATTCTTCAACTTTTCTAAAGAACATTTCTGGGTCACTTTCTTCATCAACAAATTCATCAATTCTTGGCAAAATTGATTTTGATTTTATTTCAATTAGCGTTGCCGCCATATTAAGATATTCGCTTGCCCTATTCACGTCTAAATTTTCAATGCCGTTTATGTATGACAAAAATTGTTCGGTTACTTGTGAAACAAAAATCTCTCTAATTTCGATCTTCGCTTCTTTAATTAAATGCAACAATAAATCTAAAGGCCCTTCAAAATTATCAAGCTTAGTTGAATAATCAACAATAGATTCAAACTCTGCCATTAAAGAATTAACCCCCAAAATTTAATTATAGGTATTTCTATTATAGATTTAACAAAGTTAATCGCAATGCCTAAAATGTCAAGTTGATAAAGATTTGTTATATCTGCTATAATACCAAGCAAAAATAGTCCATACAATACGTATATACCATAATTTCTTAAAAACATATAAACTTTACCATGTTTTTTATTAAATACATCTACTACCCTAAAGCCATCAAGTGGATAAACCGGTATTAAATTAAACACAAAAAACACTAAACTCAATGAATAAATATAATATAATGTATTGACTAAAACTGTAGTAAAATATCCGAATGCAGGTACGTAAAGCAAGGCAAGAAAGAATAGTGGAAAAGTCAAAAATGCAAGTAAATAATTAGCTGTAACACCAGCTATTGAAACAAAAAAACATCCACTTTTATAATGCTTAAAATTTCTTGGATTAACAGGCATAGGCTTTGCCCAACCAAACCCAATAACAGCAAAGCATATTAACCCTACAGTATCAAAATGAGCTAGAGGGTTAAGTGTATATCGATTATATAATTTTGGTGTATTATCTCCACATTTAACGGCAGCAAATCCATGCGCAAATTCATGCACTGGCAATACTAACATTAGTGCAAGAAATATTGATAAGTATTCAATAATTTTATCTACCATTAAATTAACTCCTGTTAATCAAAAATTTATTATATTATATAATAAATTCTAAAAAATTGCAATAAAAAATGCTTAACTAGTAAGCATTTTAAATCTAAACGTCATTTCTAATTAAATCTTCTAATGTTTGAGGTTTTACAACGTATCTTGATTGTCCATTTTTTACCATTACAACAGGTGGAATTAAATTTCTGTTGTAGTTACTTGACATGGTGTAATTATATGCCCCAGTTGACAATACTGCAATCAAATCCCCTTCTTTTGTCTTTGGTAAAGGTACATCTTCTGCAATAATATCCCCACTTTCACAGCATTTGCCAGCAATAGTATATGTTTTATTGAACATGCCATTTACATTTTCAGCGTTTATTACAGTATATTTTGCTTGATATAACGCAAAACGAGGATTGTCGAACATGCCACCGTCAATAGCTATATAGTTTTTGATATTTTCAATTTCTTTAATTCGGCCTACAGTATATAATGTTATTCCAGCCTCTCCCACTATAGAACGACCAGGCTCTAATATCAAATATGGCTTTTCAATGCCTTTTTCTTCAATACATTTTTTTAAAGTTTGCGCGATTACTTTTATATATTCAGCATATTCATCACAAGTCTTTTTCGAGTCCGCTTCGGCATAATAAATGCCAAATCCACCACCTAAATTTAACACGCCAAATGAATATCCGTGTTTATTTTTAAGGTACTTATAAAAATCAGTCATCTTTTCAACTGCAATCTTAAACGATTTTTCTTCAAAAATTTGTGATCCAATATGGCAATGAAGTCCAACTAAGTTTAAATTATGTTTTTGCATTATATAACAAACAATTTTTTCAGCACTATTATTATCAATTGCAAACCCAAATTTTGAATCAACGTTTGCCGTTTGAATAAAATGATGTGTGTGCGCTTCAACGCCTGGGTTTATTCTGATTAAAACCTTTTGTTTTTTATTAAGTTTTTGACACAAATAATCTAAATCATCAGCTTCAGTATAAGAATCAATAACAATATAACCAACGTCATTTTGAACAGCAAATTCTAATTCTTGCACAGTTTTATTATTTCCGTGAAAACAAATGTTTTTCATTGGGAAATCGGCTTTTTTTGCGGTAAATAATTCGCCTAATGATACAGAATCAGCGCCTATGCCTATATTATTTATTATGCGATAAATTT
>JAZUSI010000124.1:0-41267 GCA_045606665.1 Christensenellaceae bacterium | reverse complement strand
TGACACCCAAGGAGTTGCTACTCCAATTTGTCTTCCTAAGACCCGCTTGGCCTCCGACTTGTTTGACCGTCTTGCGTTGCTAACGAGCATAAACTATAAGAAAAAGACAAATGAGAATATAAAAATAAGTGTCGTGTAGACTAATTTATCTTATCTAAATAAAGATGAACTTGGTTTTAGCAAAGTTGATAATTATAATAACTTGGGTTGCGAAACTATATTTTACGATATAGAAGAAATACATTTTAAAAAACGTATCACGGTATCTAACAAAAAAATGGTGGATGAAAGCGATTTAATAATTTGTTACGTTGATATGAATAATTATAAAAGTGGAGCAAAAACTACAATTTTATATGCGATAAAACAAAATAAAAAAATTATTAATTTGTTTGAAAAAAGTGACAGAGGTGTATAAGTAAAAACAAACGGCTAACGAAAATCGTTAGCCGTTTTAGTTTATTCTGTTAATTCCTTTGCTATTTTTAAGACGGTGTTTTTTAAGGTGATAATATCGCTATCGTTTTTGATAACGATATATGAAGAAAGGTCTTTTTTATCGTAATCAACTTGGTTTTTCATACGAGATAAAATTTCTTGTTCGGTGAGGTTTGAACGTGTTTTAACGCTTTCTATACGCGCGTTCTTATCTCGCATAACCACCAAAACGTTATCAAAATAGCCTTGATAATCGCACTCGAATAAAAGTGGAACTTCAACGAAAAGTGGTTTGTTTGTTCTTTTTGCCTTTTTCAAAATTTCATCTAAAACGAGTGGGGTAATGGTTTTGGTCAACAACTCGTGCTTATTTTTATCAACGAACACTTGTTTTGAAATTTCAGCGCGATTAAGGGTTAGCCGTTTTTCGCCAGAGACGGCTGATGGGAACGTTTCTTTAAGCAAGAGCTTAACCCTATGAGTTTTATAAAGTTTAGATACAATTCGGTCGGAAGAAAGGGTATCGTACCCTGCATCTTTTAGGATAGACAAAACAGAAGATTTGCCACTTCCAATCCCACCCGTAATTGCAAAGAGTTTTTTAGCCATAACTATTTAGCGTCAAACCAAGTCGCTCCACTACCGATTTCAACGGTAAGGTTAACGGCAAGTTTAACAGCTCCCTCCATTTCTTCAACGAGTATTTTTTCTATTTTTTCCTTTTCATCGATAAATGCATCGATAATAAGTTCATCGTGTACCTGCAAGATAAGTTCAGATTTTAGGTTTTCTTTTTTAAATCTATTGTGAACACCTATCATTGCAAGTTTAATAATGTCAGCGCTACTTCCTTGTAATGGCATATTCATAGCCACCCTTTCACCGAATTGGCGTAAGTTATAGTTAGATGCTGAAAGTTCCCTAATATATCTTCTTCTGTTAAGCAATGTTACAGCGTAACCCGTTTTCTTTGCAAAATTAACGTTGTCGTCCATATACTTTTTAACTTCTGGGTATTCGTTAAAATATGCGTTTATAAAATCTCTTGCTTCGCCGTTAGAAATCTTAAGCGTCTTTGCAAGCCCATATTCACTCATACCGTAAATAATACCGAAGTTAACGGCTTTAGCCCTACTTCTAATTTGTGGGGTAACGTCCTTAATATCTTTTTTGAACACCTTAGAAGCCGTTGCAGAGTGAACGTCCTTGCCATTGTTAAAAGCATCTATAAGGCTTTGGCATTTTGAAAAGCATGCCAAAAGTCTAAGTTCGATTTGCGAATAGTCGGCACTTATAAGCACACGGCTATCGTCCTTTGCAACGAAAAACTTTCTTATTTCTTTGCCCATATCGTCACGAACGGGGATATTCTGCAAGTTTGGTTCTTTGCTAGAAAGCCTTCCCGTTGCCGTTAACGTCTGATTAAAGGTGGTGTGGATAAGCCCCGTTTGTTTATCTATTAGATTTTTAAGCCCGTCCACGTAAGTTGAGCATAGTTTTTGCACTTGTCTATGTTCTAAAATTAGTGGAACGATAGGGTGCGCGTCTTCAAAACTTTCCAAAATTTCAGCACTTGTTGAATAGCCCGATTTGGTTTTTTTACCCTTGCCAATTTTAAGTTTTTCAAACAAAACGTCACCAAGTTGCTTTGGTGAGTTGACGTTTAAGGTAGGGTCACCTGCAAGCTCACGAATTTGGTTTTCAAGCCCTGCAATAATTTGCTTATAATTGCTTCCTGCAAGGAGAAGTGAGGTTAAGTCAACCTTAAAACCACTTTCTTCCATATCAAATAAAACGTCTGCAAGTGGCAATTCAACGTCATAATAAAGGCTAACTAAATCTTGTTCAACAAGTTTTTCCCATAGCTTATCAAAAAGAGCAATCATAGAAAAGGCAGGCGTATTCGTATCGTAATTATACTCTGTAAGAAGCGCCGTAACGTTTTCTTCCTTACCAGAAAAGTCTGCAAGGTATTTAACTATTGCAAGGTCTTCGCAAGGCGCTGTAATTGAAAGAGAAACGCTGTTTTTTATAAAATGTTTTAAGGACTTTTTGTCAAAAACAATTAGTTTTGTGTCGCCGTTAAAAAAACCTTTTAAAGCGAGTAAGATTTTAGAAAGTTCAAACCCATCGTCAAACAAATTTTCGCGAATTTTGATTGAGTATTCATCTTTGCCATCACTCAAAGATATATTTTTATCAGTTATAGAAAGAGCAAGGCGAGAGAATTTTTTAGAGAAAATTTCATCATCAAGTGAGGTTACGTCAATAATTTGTTCTGGCGCTATAGCCGTGTCCGTTTGGAGCTGATCTTGCTCTAAATTTGCTTGATTAAACCAACTCTCCTTAGAGTAGAGTGACTTAAATTCAAGCGAAATGAACTTTTGCTTAACTAAATTTGAGAAAGGCAAAACATATCTCATTTTTTCTAAGTCGGTGTCAACACCACAGTTGCAGTCAATGGTTGCAAGCGTTTTAGATAAAAAGGCACTTTCCTTGCCACTGATAATCTTTTCAGCAAGTTTGCCCTTTAACTCATCGGTGTGTTCGTAAAGGTTATCCACCGTAGAGTATTGTTTAAGTAAAGATTTAGCCGTTTTTTCGCCAATACCACTAACGCCTGGAATATTATCAGATGAGTCGCCCATAAGCGCTTTTAAGTCAATGATTTGGCAAGGCAAAAGTTCGGTCTTCTCTGTGAAATTATCTATCGTATAAACGTCCACGTCAGTAATGCCACGTTTTGTAAAGTGGACTTCGGTTTGTTCATCAACGAGTTGGAAAGAGTCTTTGTCGCCAGTGATAATAATTGTCTTAACGTCGGTCGCCTTTGCAATCGTGCCGATAATATCATCTGCTTCACTGCCTTCAAGTTCAAAAGTTTTTATGCCCATAATGGATAAAAGTTCTTTTAACAACGGGATTTGTGGGCGCAACTCTTCAGGCATAGGCTTTCTCGTACCTTTGTATTCAGCGTACATTTTGTGTCTAAAGGTTGGGGCTTTAAGGTCAAATGCCACACCAACAAAAGTCGGCTTTTCCTCAGAAAGCATTTTAAAGAACATATTCATAAAGCCGTAAACAGCATTGGTATAAGTGCCATCTTTAGTAGAAAGAACAGGCATTGCGTAAAAGGCGCGATTTATTAAACTGTTTCCATCAATAAGAACTAACTTTTCCATAAAAAATCCCTTAATATGCTTGCAATTTAAAAAAAATTGTGCTATTATCATATAGCAAGTTTAAGTAAATGAAAGCAAAAAAATTTATTTACTATATAATTTTACCAAAAATAAGTAAATAAATCAACAGATAACATAAAAAATTTGCCGCTGTGGTGAAATTGGCAGACGCGCTGGACTCAAAATCCAGTGGTAGCGATACCGTGCCGGTTCAAGTCCGGCCAGCGGCACCAAATCGGTCCGAGCCGAACCGTTTAAGGTTTTGCTCGGATTTTGATTTTTAAATTAATTTAGGTTGCGTAAATATTTTTAGCGCAACCTAATTTTATATAACCCCTTAATTTTTTCTCTGTGTTGGTTATATCACAGTTCAGCGTGCTTATCAACCGCCAGAAAAACTTTTTTCGTTAGATTTATATATCTAGCGATTTTTTTATTTTAAAAAACTTTTTCTTCTTTCGCTTTGCTCTTCGGTTGATAACCACATAAAAACTTAAAACTCCTTAACATCTTTCGAACTGTGATATAAGTCCACTGTCGAAAAAAATTTAAGGAGTTTCGATTATGAAAACTAAAAAAGATTATTCTATTTTAAGACAACCGATTAGTGAAGAGAATATAACTCGTATAAGTGAGTTAATTGTTCTTAGAGCTATCAAAACACACTGTGGTTATGACCACAAATTTGACAAACTTTACAAAGGTCTGCTTTGCGATATGTTTGATAAGAAGAAGGATACGTTCACTTTCTCTGATGCTTACGATTTAGTTCAAGACGTTAATATCTTTCTTTTAAGCCACGTTGGAAGGCTTGTTGATGAAGTTCTTTACCACGACAAAAAAGGCTATCCTGTCACTATTTGCAAGGCATGTTTTAAGATTGTTGACCACTACGTATGGACAATAACAAGAGACTCTAGAGTTTATTGCGAGTTGGATGAAGCAGTTGAATATAACACTGCACCTAAAGTGTTTTACGACACTGAAGAAGCTTATGAAAACGTTGAAAATTTAATCAAGGCTATGGATTTATCTTCTGGCGAAGAAGAAACTCTTAGACTTCTTTACAACAAGGTTAGTGCAAAAGAAATAGCTAATAAATTAGACCTATGCTTTCAAACGGTTTATCTCCGTAGAAAAAGAATAAGGGAAAAGTTTATCCTAATTGGTAAATACAAATAGATATACTGTAGTTCCCAATTAACATATTTCTTTCTTTTAACTGTTTATTTTTTGTACAAAATAAACCTTTACCAAAACATTTGCCATAAGCTTCTTTCTTTGTCCAAAGTTCAAAGAAACGCTCCAAAACAGCATCGTTTAGGTAATGGTTATAGTTCTCAAGATCAGGAAGGCAATCAAAGATATACTTTGTTTCTTCTTTGTCAAAAATCCGTTTTGCCGTGTTAAGATCGACAGGACGGATTTTTTCAATGTCAACTCCAACAGGATTATCATCTACAACGCAAACAACCATATCTGCCGAGTGGCTGATATTAAACTCTACATTTAAGCCTTTCGCATAAGGCTTGCCGTGTTCTGCTATTCCAAAAATAATGCTTTCTTCCGACACACAGCACCACTCGGAGATTACCCTGCGAGCAAGCATTTCACCAACAACCGTTCGCTTTTTATCAGCTTCGAAACGAAAACGATCTACTCTGCGTTTCTTTTCCTCGCTCATCAGCGAATAGTAACGCAAATAGCTCTCGTCGCTTAAATCTCGAATGTTATATTGATAAAATTTCATTGCTTATCAAGGAATGAAATAACGTCGCCGACGGTCTTAAAAGTCTTGATCATTCTGTCGGGAATCTCTACGTCAAGCTCGTCTTCTACGATGGATGCAAGTTGAACAAGATCAAATGAACTGAGCCCCAAATCCGCAATTAAAATCGTGTTTTCGGTGACCTCAATACTGTTATCGTCCATATATTCTCTGATGATGGCTGTAAGCTTGTCAAGCATTTTGCTGTCCTCCTAAATTTCTCTTAATTTTCTTTGTTGTAGTTTTCGGGAACTCTGTTTCTCTCAAAACTACCTTGCCAATATTTCTTATTTGTGGCAAACGCTGATTTACAGTTTGGATATCATCGTTGATTCGCTCTTTTGCATTGGCAACTTCTTCATCAAGATAAACCTCTGCAACTATTACGTTATTCTTGCCGTAGCAAATAACTTCTTTTACATAAGGAATCGTATATATTCGCTCCTCGATTGACTCTGCAGGAATATTCTCGCCATTGGCAAGGATAATGAGATTTTTGATACGTCCCGTGATATTTAATGCTCCATGTTTGTCGATAAATCCGATGTCACCTGTCTTGAACCATCCGTCCGAGAACGCCTTTTTCGTTTCTTCCTCGTTGTGATAGTAGCCAAGCATAACGTTATCACCTTTTACCCAAATCTCATCGTCATCGGCTATTTTAACCTCGTTACAACATAATGGCAAGCCAACACTGCCGATTATGTTAAACTTATTTCGGTTAACCGCTACGATAGGACCGCACTCGGTAATTCCATAACCATTCAAAACGGTAATACCGAAAGCTTTAAATCCCTCGATATATTTCGTATCAATAGGAGCGCCACCAGAAACAATTAAATTGATATTACCACCAAGTGCAGAAATAACAGATTTAAAAAGAACTCTACGCAAATCTATTCCACACTTTAACAATGCATTGCTTATTTTAACAAGCAATTTTAGTATCTTGTCTTTGCCTTGTTTTTTCGCATTTGCCCATATGTTTTTATAAAGCGTTTCAACAATAAGAGGAACAGCGAACAGATGTTGCGGACTGCACTTCTTAAAATCTTCTGCGAGTTTCTTCAAGCTCTTATTGATATATATCGTATATCCGTAAAACATTACGGCAAATACGCTTGCAACCAAACCGAAGGTGTGATGTAATGGCAGCACTAAAAGTGATGTTCCAGTAAGTTTTACGTTACAGCAAGCGCCGTACATACAAGAGCAGAAATTATTATGGGTAAGCATAACACCCTTGCTTTTTCCTGTTGTGCCGGAGGTATATACGATAGAAGCAAGATCGCCCTTTTTAACTTCCTTGTTTATGTACTCGGTATATCCATCAGCAATTAACTGTTTGCCTTGCTCGATGCATTCAGGGATATCACGCATGTTGATAAATCTGATATTAGTCAGCTTTGCTTGCAATTCTTCCGCAATATCGGCATAAGTATCGGAATATACAAATACACGACTTTCGCTATCTGTAAGCAACTCAAAAATGTTATCTGCATCAAGTTCTTTGTCGATTGGAACAATAACGTTTCCACCGCAAGTTACTGTAAAATGTGTCAATATCCACTCATAACTGTTCTCACCAAAAACGGCTATGTGGTTTTCATTAAAACCCTTGTTGAAAAGATATGTACCAAATGCCTCTACCTGTGTTTTAAACTCTGAAAAACTAATGGATATATTTTCCTTTTTTATTTGATAGGAAAAGGCTGATTTATCTCCGTATTTATCCACACAAAACTCAAGTAGTTGTTTAGTTGTATAGACAGGTGTGTGTTTATAATTTGGATATGATTTCATCTACATTTGCCTCTTTGTCTAAAACTTTTTTCCATCTATCAATGTAAATTTCACGAAAATCCTTATATCGATAGAATTGTTTAACGATAAAACATTCAAAGATTATCATAGCAACTTGAATTAAAATTATTAAAAAAGTAACAATATAATTGTTAAAAAGCAACCAATTTCCTGCTCGCATTATCCAAAATAGAACACTTGTGATAATTGTTAAAAACATAAAATCAAGATTTGTAAAAATATGAAATTTAGGCAATTCTTTATCACGAAAATTTTCTTTGCAATATTCTGCGTTGTTTATTTCCCACTTAATATCAATCTTTGGTTCAAGATAGACAAACATATAAGCAGCCAAAAAAGTTGAATCCATTTTACTTTTTAATACTCTAACCGAAAGGGAAAGAATAAGAAGAAAAGAAAACAACAGAACCCATTCGCTTTTTATGGTAAATGCCGCAGTCCAAATAGCTATCACTATAGTGTAACAAAATTGAGTGAGACGTTCTTCTGTCTTTAATTTATCTACCAATTCCTCTCTAAGTATTTTATACTCTTCCATTTTTATTAAACTCCTATTTTTCTAAAATATTCAACATACTCTCTCAAATACTCAATGCTCAACATCGATATCTGACCACGCGAAGTCAAGAGTTTTCAAGTGTAACACTGTAAAATCGTTTTCAATATAGATGTTGGTAATAGCTGATTTGTTTGTTTTCATCCATATTGTTAATTGACGGCAAGATCTAATGGGTCTTGTGGGCTAACAATAATCTTATCATAATTATTAATGTTCAATAGTATAAGTCTATCTACTTCACCCAAATATTGCTCTACTAATTCAAATTTGTTTCCATTCTTTTTGGCAACATAGTATGTTGCCAATGCTACAATTGTTTTATCTCCACTTTTGTTGCAATACCTAAATTGGCCACCATAATACAAGCCATTGTTGTCATCAAAAACAACAACCCAAGATCCGCTTCCAATGGCATCATTCCATATAGAATCATTTGTTGTTCTGTTAATCATGAATTTTCCAAGAATATTATTAAACCAACGTGATTTATATATTATGCTGCTTATAACACCTATCAAAAAAGAAATCGCACACAACCAAATGAATCTATTGTTTATGGCTGTGCTCGAAGAAATAAATTTTTCCCACAGACTAATCTCAATAGAACTCATTACAATGCTCGAAACAATTTGTGTGGTAGAACTGCTAAACTTTTTTTGATTTATCCACACAAAGATATTTACGAGCAAAAAACCAGGAGCAACATATTGTATAATTTCCGGAATTTTTTCAATTAAATTTAACACCCAATTCATTTTTTATCTCCCTCTTTCGAACCGTTTGAAGTCCTTCCCGGTTTCGGTTTGGCTGGTTTTACTGGTCGTTGTATTCCCCCCAAACATTTAACAATATTATATTCGTTGTGCGATAATTTGATAATTGATTTTTTGTCAGTATCATTATATGCGAGCTCAATAGAATAAACAGGTAATCTTTTTTGGTGATATCTGCCTAAATTCCTTGCGACAGGCGTGATATTTATTTCAACGATTTTTATATTCCCATTTTTAATTTCTGAAGAAAGGACATACAATGAAACGCGTTTACCATCTATAATTACACTACGATTAGAAACTCGTCTAAAGGCATATGAAGAAGATACACTCAGTTTTGCTCTTGCTTTTCTTTTTGTTGCAAAGTGGCTTTTATTCTTTCCGTTTGAATCTCTTTTCATTTTTATATCTCCAAATACCCAATCTTCCTGAAGTAGTCCACATACTTTCTCAAATACTCAATTCCGATATCCGCCCACTCAAATCCGAGGCGCTTGAGATATTCGACCGTGAAATCGTTTTCGATACGGATATTGCTATCGTAATTAATTTGTGATGCTTCGTTAAAATCATTTATAAACGCTTCACAAATATGAGCTTTTTCTTTTTGTGTTGATAACTCTTTCAATTTATCAGAAAAAGTAAGATCATCAATGCCGTTAACTTCAATTCCAAACGTTTTAATAATAGCAAACATCTTAGATAATTTAATTGCTCTGGGATTGTTTATATGAAATACAGTTTTCTCACTGTCGAAATGACGTACTATCGACATAACAGCATTGGCTGCCTCTTCAATAGGGGTAAATTCAACATCGAAATCAGATATTGAATGTGGATACACTCCCAATTCACTCAATGCTTTGATTCGCTTTAAGAAAGCATTTGATTCATAATTCTTTTGGAACACTCCGTCCGAATTACGATTCGTCAAATTTCCCATTCGCATAATGTTAGCTTGTAGCCCTTCTGCCATAGCCTCAAGCACAACCTTTTCCGCTTCAAATTTGCTACGGGCATATACATTCTCTAAAGGCTGACCAATATAAAAATCGGTTTCTGAAAAAGTTTTTTCATCACAAAAATCATTATCAAATCCATTCCCCGATACCGAGAGAGTGGATATGTGAATGAGTTTAGATTTTGCACTTTTGCAAAACGAAATAAGATGTTTTACGGTATCTACATTCACTTCATAAAAATACGGATATGTACCGTAATGCTTAACGCTTGCCGCACAGTTGATAACAGTATCTACTTTATCAGTAAGTGCAGAATACTCTGTATCGGACAAACCGAGCATGTCCCTTTGAAGATCCGCGCAAATCACCTCAATGCGCTCTGCATTGGCGTATTTATCACCAAAGTAGAAATATAATAGTTCCTGTAAGCGCTGTATGCTATCTGCTTTGTCTTTGCCTCGAACAAGGCAGTATGCAATTCCGTTATCATTGTCAAGATAGTTCGCAAGTATATGTATACCGAGATATCCCGTAGCTCCGGCAAGAAGGATATTTCCAACTTCACTCTTTTGGGGGGCGATAATATTTGAAATTCTGTTTTTTGCTAAAATTTCGTTAACAGCGGTAAAATCAACATCCGCGAAAGAAACTCCTTGTTTATCTCCATTTTCAATACATTCACAAAGCTGTTTTACAGTTGGATAGTCAAATACGTTTTGAAGATTAAAGTAAATGCCCTCGTTGTGCGCTTTAGACACGAACTCAATAGCCTTGAGAGAATCACCACCGAGGTCAAAGAAATCATCTGTGATACCTACGGGAGATGTTCCAAGCACCAATTCAATCAGCTTACAGAGTGCCTTTTGCATTTGTGTTTCGGGAGTAACGTATTCTGTATCATTTGTAATGTTTTCAAGATCAACCTTGGGCAATGTCTTGCGATTGACTTTGCCGCTTGAAGTTAAGGGCATTTTATAAAGATGTGTGAAGATATGCGGCAGCATATACTTCGGGAGTTTTTTGCCGATGTGCGCGCGAATTTCCTTTGCATCAATCTCCGTACCTGTATAAAAAGCGCAGATAAGCTGTCTGCCTTCGTTATTTTTGCATACGACCACAACAGCGTGCGAGACACCGTCAATGCTGCAAATAGCAGTTTCAATCTCTCCAAGCTCAATGCGAAGGCCTCTGATCTTGACTTGAAAATCGTTTCTGCCCACGAAGGCAATATTTCCATCCTCACGCCAATAGGCAAGGTCGCCTGTTTTGTAAAGTTTATCTTTTCCAAAAGGATTGTCTATAAACTTTTCTGCGGTTAGTTCGGGGCGATTTAAGTATCCTGCGCCAACTCCGTCACCTGTTATGCAAAGTTCACCGATAACGCCAATAGGCGTAGGCATATTATACTTGTCGAGAATATATATTTGAACATTACCAAGTGGTCTGCCAAGCGTAACATCTTCATTTATCACAGGACATTCAAGCATCCACATAGAACACTCGGTGGGACCGTATACATTGAAAACCTTGGTGTTTTGGCTGAACATACCGATAAATTCTTGCGGAAACACTTCGCCGCCGATACAAATGCTATGTATCTCCTTGAAAAAGTCCGTATCTTTGCAATTATCTACAAATTGCTTAAATTTCGCAGGCGTAATAAATAAATTACAACCTGGATTATTCTTTATAAGTTTTTCAAATGCAATTTGGTTAAATTGCTCGTCTTCAGTAGCCATTACAGCTATTTTGCCTCTTAAAAGGGGTGGAATTAAATCTAAAAAGAACGCATCAAAAGTATAAATTGCAAAACCTATATTGCAACTTCCACCTTCATACAGTGCGTTGTTGCCAAAAGTGTAGTTAACTAATCCTTGATGATGTAATAATGTACCTTTAGGTGTACCTGTTGAACCACTTGTATAAATGATACCGCAAATATCTTTAGGACTAACATTAGAAATAGGGTTCACTCCGACCGGAGTAATGTTTTTGGGAATAGCTATTACATTATCAGCAGAATAGTCTACATCATATGTCAGTATTACTTTACAATTGGCATCGAAAGCAATTGTATTGATTCTATCCACAGGATAGTTATAATCAATTGGCAAGTATGCTGCACCGCATTTAAAAATTGCAAGCATGGCAACAACGATGTGATAACTGCGCTTTGCAATTATAGCTACCACATCACCATTACTTACACCTTTGTTTTTCAGCTCAACAGCTAGACCGTTTGCAAGACTATTAAGTTCTGCAAAAGAAAACGATTTATCTCCAAATTTTAATGCAATATCATTTGGTGTTCTTGCCACTTGCTCCTCAAACAACTCATGAACACATTTGTCTTTAGGATAATCCATAACAGTGTCATTGAAGTCATAAAAGAGCTTTTGTCTTTCATCAGCAGTAAGGATATTAAGCTCATAGATTTTCTTATTGCTGTTTTGAATAGCATCAAAGAGCAAATTGCAAATATGCTGATGCAACATCTCAATTTCGCGGTCGGTAAATTTATCAGTTAAGTAGTCGTAATGAATACGAAAGATACCTTCATTATCTCTATCGTCAATATGTATCTGCAAGCTCTCGCTTTGTTCACCGCAATGATACCAAGTGGTTTCTATATCTTCACCAGCAATAGTGGCATTTTGGTAGCTGATCATTACGTCATAGAGCTTTTCGGTAAAGTTGTAGTCTTTACGGATTGAAGCTAAAACATCACCGTAGTTATACTTTTGGTGCCTAAATACCGAGAATGCCGTTCCTTCAATAGCAGCGAGATTTTCGGCAAAAGATTTGTTGTTATCAAGCTCAATAAGCATAGGTACGGTATTGATAAACATACCCATTGTGTTCTTTTCTTTGGCTCCGCTGCGATTAAGCACAGCAGTGCCGATATAGAACTTTTCGGCATTCATCTTGATGCGGTTGATATACGCAGAAAGTGCTGCTGTAAAGAGCATAAATGCAGAGGTGTTATTAGCTTCTGCATAAGCATTGAATGCCTTGGTTCGCTCGGAATCAATGACAAAGGTCTTACGATTAGCAGAAAGTGAACTTGTTTGCTTTTCACTAAGATACGTCACCTCGTCGCACTTCTTAAACTGCTCAAGGAAGAACTCTCTATCCTTTGCATAACGCTTACCCTCAACGTAAGCCTTTTCGTTCTCAACATACTCAGTGTAAGAATAGGCTTGTACATTTTCTCCGTTTATAAGCGCATTGAACTGCGTTCCCATAAGAGCTAACGTCCAAGCATCACCGATGATATGGTGCATCTTAACGAGTAAACCGTACTTCTCTGGCAGAGTAACAATGTTAATTTCGCAGAGATTGCCACAAAGATCAACTGCTCCCTTTGCATAGTTTTCGGCATAATGATTCAGCTCCGCTTTATTCTTAAAGCAGAGCACGGGTATATCCTGCTCGGTGTATTCGCTGATAGTTTGAGAAACTTCGCCGTTATCCTCGCTAATACGAATGCGCAAAACATCATTAAGCCGATAAATTTCATTTACGGTTCGTTTTATTTCAGAGATGTCCTTCTCGCCGTGAGCAAGCATACTTCCGCAAATAACAGAAATTGCCCCGCCCGAGAATTTCTCCATATCATAAATTAATCTTTGTGGTTTTGTGAGATTCATTCTAGTTTTTCCTTGTTAACGCAAATCAAAAATAGATTTTTATGCCTTAAATAAAAAGTGCGTCGCCTCAAACGAAACAACGCACCTGTAAAAATGCACGTTTCGCTTGCCGCTACGCAAACATCCTAATAATCCTTGAAAAAAGATTTGTATGTAATGCGAAATCAGTACACTTCTACCTGAAGTATACTTTTTCAAGAATTATAAAGTTTACGTAGCGATTATATTATAACAACTTTTGAAAATAATAGCAAGAAATTGAAAAAGAAACTTGCAATAGGCAGAAAAAGTTAAAATATTAATATTTTAATTAACTTGATTTAACAAAAATACTAACAGTCTTTTGTTAAGTATCTGAATATATTTCTCAGTAACGTTTCTTTCTTCTGCATAGGCTTTTTGAGTCTTTGCTAAAACATATAAATTCTCATAAGTTTGTTTTAATAATTTTGGTGCGCTTTTTATCTTTTCATTTACCCAAGCGTAAAACTCATCAAATTCTTTCGTGGTTATAATTCTAACAAAACCACGTTCTTTCGAACACATATTATAGGCATCATAATATCCTTTAAGCCTTTGCATTTTCTTTCTTAAAATTTCCAAATTTTCCATAATTTCACCTCCTTTAATTTTTTTATAAATTTTGTTAAAAAGTTGGGGTTGTGAGCGTAGGATGTGTGCTTGTCTATATACAAGTCGGCTCGGCTTCGCCTCGCCGAGACAAGCACACGCCCTAACTAATAATTTTACACTCGATAAAACTTAATTAAAACTCACTTTTGCGAATAAATATACGAGCAAAAAGGTAAGAAAAGCAAACGCAGACGAGTGGGGTTGGCGCACTGAGCCGTTGGCGCCGAACACCCACGTTACGTCTTGCGTTTTTTGCTTCTTTCTTACCACCTTTTAAGCACCGTAATCTTGTATTATTCGCCTTAAAATTTTAAGTTCTTCTGGGGAGCAATAACTTTTAAGCTTCTTTAAGAGTTCTATCTTTTTGGCTGTGGGCATTGATTTTTCTTCAAAGTCTTCATAATATATTCCACCGCCATATCTACCTTGCTGAGTGTAGATACTTTCTGTTAATGACAGCATTTCGATGTCACGCTTAATAGTCCTCGGCGTAACCGAGAACTGAAATGCGAGATTATCTACTTTTTCAAACTTTCGCAAGCGTAATATTTTAAGTATTTCCTTGCGACGTTCAAAAGCCGTCACTAACCGTTTTTCCTCCTTTGTAATTTTTTGTTTTTTTCTTCGACTTTTACAAATTCTAATTGTTAAACATAACTGGTTTTGTTGTCTTTAAAAACTTTTTCTTTAATTTAGCATTCAAATGGTTCACCTAATGAACACTTTAACTTTTAAAGTAGAAGATTTTTTGCTACTTTAAAATAAAACCTAAATACGAAGCCTAATTTCGTATTGGAAAAAATAATTAAAATTTTTGCAATAATAACCTTTAAACCGGACACCTAATGTCCGCTTTTACAATAATCTTTAATTGGGACAGCTAAAGTCCCAAAATAATTTTTTCTAATCATAATTGTTAAAGGTGCAACCTAATTGCACGTTAGAAAAATTATTTTCCCTTTTTTTCTACTTTTTCTATTACTTGCTTGTATAGGCTATTAACAAAACTATCAAGTATCTCTTTAGGCATAAACTCCAACTTGGGTTTGCCGTTAATATATACTTTTAACTTTTCGTTCCCTTTGACCTTAATTTCTTGCATAAAAAAACGTCCTCCTTTTTTTGAACTAATTTTTTCAATTAAAGGGGACATTTTCTTTCACCATTAAAAAATATTATTGAAGAAAATTTGTTTTTGAGGTTGGTATCAGAAATCGGCTATCCCGTCAAAGCGACAAAATAATGGACACAATCAAGCAGTCCGTTTCCCACATTTTTTTGTCGTTATTCCTTTGACTGGCCACCCGATTCCCGATAGAGTGGCTGGCATAAGTTGGTTTCACCAACTTCTTAAATATTTTTTTTAATAATATTTCAAAAGGAGAATTAAAAAATTTATGAAAACAGCAGTAATTTATGCAAGGTATTCTAGTAATTCCCAAACAGAACAATCTATTGAAGGTCAACTTCGTGTTTGCTATGATTATGCTAAAAACAATAATATAACGGTCATAGCTGAATACATAGATAGAGCTACTACGGGAACGAACGATAACAGAGAATCATTTCAAAAAATGATTAAGGACAGTAACAAACAAGTATGGGATTTGGTTATAGTTTACAAACTAGACAGATTTTCAAGAAATAAGTTTGAAATGGCTACACATAAAAAGACCTTAAAAGATAATGGCGTTAAACTTGTTTCAGCAACCGAGAATATCCCAGAAACACCAGAGGGCATAATTTTAGAATCTATGCTTGAGGGTATGGCTGAATATTATTCAGCAGAACTATCACAAAAAGTTAAACGTGGTATGCGAGAATCTCGTAGCAAAGGAAACTTTACAGGCGGACAAATAGTGTTCGGCTATTCAGTAGTCGGCGACAGAATTAACGGACGTAAAGTTGTTATTAACCCAGAAGAAGCTGAAATAGTTAAACGCATTTTTGAAGAATATGCTTCGGGAACTACAGTTATGGATATAATAGCAAACTTAACTAAAGACGGCATATTACGATTTGGCAAACCTTTTGCTAAAAACACACTTTTACACCTATTACATAATGAAAAATATATAGGTATTTACTACCCTGGTGGAGAGAAAAACACTAACACGTATCCTAGAATTATTTCCGATGAACTTTTTGAAGTTGTTAGAGCTAAAAAGGAAAGTAATAAATATGGTAAGGAAACCAAAATAGAAAAATACTTACTTCGCAACAAAGTAAAATGTGGATATTGTGGCAAAACCGTTATAGGGGATTTAGGAACAGCACGAAATGGCAGTAAAGTTAGATACTATAACTGTAATGGAAGAAAACACGACCATAACTGCAATAAAAAATTAATACGTAAAGAAGATTTTGAAAGAATAGTTGTTGATACTACTATAAAGGTTTTAGGTAATAAGCACGTGCTATCTTCTATCGCAGATATGATATTATCTAGACACGAAAAAGAAAGAACTGATAGTTCTATACTAACTATACTTAATAGAGAGAAAGAACAAACTCAAACGGCTATAGATAATCTTATCTCTGCCATAGAGCAAGGTATAATATCCCACTCTACTAAAGCAAGGTTAGACCAACTAGAATTAAAGTTAGAAGAAATTGATGCTAAAATACAAATTGCTAAAAACAATATTGATAAGGAAATAAAAAAAGAAGAAATTGTTAACTATATAAAAACGGCATTAAAGAAAGAACCAAGAACAATGGTTAATCTTTTAATAGACCATATAGTTCTTTATGATGATAAAATGGAAATAACTTATAAATACACGCAAAAAAGCCCTGATGAAAATCAGGACTTTTTATTTTATACGGAAACTGCAACAATATTAATATTAGATAAAATAACCCCAAAAAAGAAGAATAATAACTTTTTAGTAGAACTTTATTACTAAAAATTCGTTTTTAAATAGATATGTAAAACATCGAAATCATTAGTAAAACCCTAACTATTTTACTATGGTTCGGTTAAGACACAACGCTTCGCACCAATAAAAAAGGATAGGTGTTTGACCTGTCCTTTTTTATTGTGTACTAATCTTGTCGAACTTGATTAAAAATAGGGCTCCCAAAAAGTATTGTCAAAACTTTTTGGGAAGAGGAGCAATCGCTGATTAAGTCAGTAGTTTTGGAAAATACAAAACGCTGACCTTTTGGCGAATTGCGACGAGCCAGCGGCACCACGTCAAAGCAAGGCCTATGGTCTTGCTTTTTGTTTTCGCAAAAAGCAAAGACATGTCAGCCTGCTTTTCCTTTATCGCAAAAAGTTCTTCGATACTTTTTGCGAGTTTTTATTTTTTTGTGTACTAATCTTGTCGAATTTGACTAAAATCAGGGTTCTTCTTAAATATTGAATTGATATTGACATTTATATATCATGGTAGTATAATGATTATATTAAAGAAATTTGACATTTATTGTCAAATTTTAGTTAAAAATTAATCTGGGAGGGTTAATATGAAAAAACTAATAACACTTTTGTTGGCTACGTGCATGTGTTTAACATTGGGCTTTACACTTGCGGCCTGTGATTCAACAAACGAGGGGCAATCACATACGCATGATTATGGAAAAACAATTTGTTTTGATGGTCAAAATCACTGGATAGAATGTTCCTGTGGTGATAAAAAGGACGTTGAGGCACATAAAGGTGGCACAGCAACTTGTATAAAGAAAGCAGAATGCTCAGTTTGTGAAGAAGAATATGGTGATTTAGAAGATCATAATTATGCAACGGCATGGAGTGTTAATGACCAAAAGCACTGGAAAGCTTGCATGACAGAAAACTGTCAAGCGACAAAAGAAGAAGGTTTGCACGATTATACTAATGGTGCATGCGTGTGTGGAAAAGAGCCATTAGTTCAAGATGGAAGTGCTGTTACCAAAACACAATGGGAAGAGGCTTTTGCTTTTGAAAACGTAACCATAAACCAATATGAAATAGTGGAAAATGAAAAGGTTCTTCAAACAAAAATGTTGTTAGATGGAAACGTTGCTGCTGTAAAAATGGAAGAAAACGTATTTGTTATGCCAGAAGGATATGCAGACATCATTCGTATGCCATTAGACTTATCGTTATATTTTGAACAAGCACAATATCAAGACGGAATATATACGATATCAAATATAGATATGTTTGGCGATGAAAGTTACGTATATAATAGCGCATCTTTAACTTTTGAAGACGGCGTATTAAAATACCTTTCTGCCATAGTAACAGAAGAAGTTGTGGATGAGGATGAAATTAGTGGAGTAAGAAAAGAAACGTCTGAATATTACTTTGAATTTGAAGATTACGGCACAACAGAGGTTGAGTTGCCAAGTCTTCCAATAACTCAAGGGGAATGGGAAGAGGCATTTGCAATTGAAAACTTGGATAATGCTACAATAACAACTACCATTTCAGGTGTTTATCAACAATATTTCTTTGCTAATGATAAACAAAGAATAACGGCTACAACTATGTACGTGACACTTGATATGTATTGTGTAAATTCAATTTGGTATAATTATGATCAATCGACAAACACACATAGCGTGCTTAGTCCTACAGATCCAATCTATCCAGGCACAACCATGAAACAAGCAATGGTAGATATGTTTAGCATAATGGTAGAAACGTATTCGTATATGACTTATGATGAAGAAACCGATATGTATATTTTTACCGTTGAAGGGGCAGGTGGCTATTATGTAAAAATAACTGATGGAAAAGTATCGCAAATCATGGTTATGAATGCAGTAGAGGGTGGAATGGATATTCAAACCTATACGTTCTCTAATTATGGAACAACTACAATAACTGTACCGTTTGTAATCGCATAATAAAAAATTGAAAATTCAATTATAACACAAAAAAGTTAAATAGAACTTTTACAAAAAAAGCTAATAAAAAAGAACAAGCGCTGTGCTTGTTCTTTTTTGTGTTAAAATTTAATAATTAGCTTTCTTTGAAATGGTCATAATACAATTGATTTACTTGCAAACGGAAGGTGTCTGCAATTTGTTCTCTGTCTAAGCCTTCTTTTACCAAGTCTTGAACGTAAAGAGGCTTGCCAACCACGATTTTCTTTTTCTTTTTTCCATAATATACTGGGAAAACAGGTAAATCTTCACCGGTTTTCTTATAATATTGTTGGGCAAGCATTACGAAACCTGGGAAGAAATGCTTCATTTCCTCAAAATATCCACTGTTAGAATCTTCTGGATAAACAGAAACTGCGTTTCCTGCTTCAAGCATATCAATGCTATATTTTAAAGTTTTTCTAAGTCTAGCATCAGGGAAAGAAGGCAAAATCTTCATTCCTTTATATATATAAATGGAAAAAATTGCTTCAAAGCCAGCTTTAAGAGTAGCCTTAAATTTATTTACCTTATTCTTTTGGATATATAAAACGTCCCTTAAGTAATGGAATCTAGAACTATAATTCCCAAGCATTTGATATGCGCCCCAACTTGCATGGAAAACGGGCAAATTTAGTTCGTAAACCATAGGTCCGCCTTTATTTTCGTGATTGGAAACAATAATGCACTTATCCGGAAATTTTTCACCAAGAAACTCAACCGATTTAACTCTAAAAAATAGTTTAAAAATCTTATTGACAACTCGCCAAACCCTCTGTTTTCTCTTAGGAACTTTCCATTCTTTAATTTCGCTATTATTTTTATTTTTTGACATGTTTTCTTCCTGTATTTGATTAAATTGTTTTACTCCAATATCATTATAAAATCGTAAACGTCTTGTTCGCCGTCTATCTCGTAAAATTCTAAGTTAGAATAGTTGTTGGAAACAAGGTTTCTGACTTCTTGTTTTTCATGCTCGTTTACGTCCTTTCCGTAAACGGCAATCATAAATTCCTTGCTGTCAGCATCAAGATTTTTTGCAAGTTCTATAAATGCAGTTACCTTGTCGTTTGCAGATACTTGCATAACCTTGTCAGTAAAGCCAATATATTGTCCCTTTTCAATATCCACGCCGTCAATGTTAGCATTTCTTATAGAACTTGTAATCATACCCGTCGTAACGTTTGCCATGTCTAAAAGCATATTTTCTTTAATCACGTCAGGATCGTCTGCAGAATAGTCAAGCATAGAAAGGATTGAATAGGCTTGTCCAAAATTTTTGGTTTCCACAACGTGTATGCAGGATTTATTGTAAATGCTAGCAGCTTGTTTTGCTGCCATTATTATATTGCTGTTATTTGGAAGAACAAAGATATGGTCTGCATTAGCATCGTCAAAAGCCTCAATAAATCTTTCGATAGAAGGGTTTTTACCTTGACCACCATCAATTACAACGTCTGCACCAAACTCGGTAAAAGTATCAACAAGTCCCTTTCCTGTCGCAACGGTTACCACCCCAAACTTAGTGCGTTTAACCTTTTTTGGTTTATGTTTATTTTCCGTCTTTTCCGTACTTTCATTGTGTTGCAAGGTCATGTTTTCTATTTTAATAGTCAAAAATTCACCGAATTGCTGGCAAAAATCCATAACTTTTGCAGGGGTCATCGTATGAACGTGCACTTTAACAATAGTTCCCGTCTTAAAAGCAACTATAGAATCGCCAACAGTGTTCAAAAAATCAACGATAGGTGAGATGTCAAAATCTTTTGCGTTAACTTTGCTATTTTGAAGGCGAAGTAAAAATTCCGTGCAATATCCAAATTGCATTTGACTATCTTCTGTAAAAAGCGAAAAATCCAAGTCTTTGGAAGTTTGATTTTCAACTTCGGTAACGGCTAATTCATCAATTTCTTTGCCGTCAACAGCTTTTCTCATGCCTTCGGTTATATATAATAATCCAGCCCCACCACTATCAATAACACCAGCTTCTTTTAGCGTTGCCAAAAGGTTAGGCGTGTTATCTAGTGAAGCTTTCATTTCCTTAACGAACCCATCAAAGAAAACGCCGAGCGTAACGTCGTTATGGGCAATACCGTATTCAGCAGCTTCTCTGGCGACTGTAAGCATAGTGCCTTCAACCGGTTTTAATACTGCAGAATAGGCTTGTTTAACACCCAAACTTAGTGCTTCGCCAAATCGCTTAATATCCACCGTTTCTAAATCGGTTAAGCCGTTTGCGAGTCCAGAGAAAAGTTGAGATAAAATTACCCCAGAATTTCCTCTTGCGTTTAAAAGCATGCCGTCTGCAAGAGCTTTGGCCTTTAAACACACCGAGTTTTCCTTTACGTTTTTTAGTCCAGAAAGCCCACCGTTTATAGTCATAAACATATTGTCGCCCGTGTCTCCATCAGGGATAGGGAACACGTTGAGTTCGTTAACTAAGTCTATGTGTGCTTTTAGGTTATATGCACCGGCAATAACTATTCTTTCAAAAAGTTCTCCGTCAATTATTTTTTCTTTTGCTTTACTCTCCAATTTTCTTCTCCACGGCAAAATGCCAACACTTTTCATTATATGATTATATGATAACAAATATAGCATCTAAAAGTAAACTAAAAATAAACAAGATAAACCTAAAAATTTGTTGATGAAAATAGAAACACGTATTGACATTTTAATAATAGGGTGTTATAATGACTATTGTTCAATTATAGAATAAAATTTGAGGTGAAATATGGACAGATTATTTAAGAGAAGTAATACTATTAAGTGGTTTAAGCTTGATAAGTTTTGGGATTTTTGTTTAGATCCAAACGAAGAGGGGAAAGATGCAAAATGGTATGAAAACTTCCCTGAAAAGAAAGATAAAATGTACGTTCCTGCTTGCTGGAACAATACTTTAGGTCTTTATCAATACGAAGGCACTGCTTGGTATAAAACAGATTTTGAAACAAGTTTAGATAATATTTATTTAAAGTTTGAAGGCGTTGCAAACGAATGTGACGTTTACGTGGATAAGAAGTTCGTTGGACATCACTATGGTGGTTTTGTTGAATTTGGCTGGGAAATTTTAGGGCTTGGCAAAGGTACTCACGAAATGGTCGTTAGAGTAAACAACACCGTTGACCTAACCACTACAATCCCTCACGCAATCAGCGACTGGTATAACTATGGTGGAATTAACAAGAGCGTGGAAGTCCGTGAATTTTCTGATTCTTATATTCAAAAAAGTCATATCGGTTATACTCTTGATGGAACGACGGCAAATCTTACCGTTAAGGCAAACGTAAAAACTCTTAAAAAAGTTACTGATACTTTTGAAGTATTGGTTGACGGAAAGAGCGTATATTCAAAGCAAGTTACCGTTGACGGCGAGGCAGAATTGGTTGCTGACGGCATCACTTTAAAAGACGTTAAACTTTGGGACGTTAAAGAAGGAAATCTCTATTACGTAACGGTTAAGTTCGGTGGCGAAGACCTTATCGATAGAACTGGCTTTAGAACACTCGCAGTTAAGGGCAAAGATATTTTATTGAACGGTAAAAAGGTTATGATAACGGGCGTAAACCGTCACGAAATTCACCCAGATTGGGGTCTATCAATGCCTTTCGAATTGACAAAGAAAGATATCGATATAATAATTGAATTAAATTGCAATAGTATCCGTGGTTCACACTATCCAAACAGCAAAAAGACTTTGGACTATATGGATGAAAAGGGTATTCTTTTCTGGGAAGAAGTTCCACTATGGGGCAACCGTCCTCAATGGGCTGAATCGTTTAAGAACGAGGACTTTATAAACCGAGCAATCACCATGCATACAGAAATGGTTGCGCGTGACTTAAATCACCCATCAATCGTTTTCTGGGGCTTGCATAACGAAGTTGACACGACTTTACCTCAAACGAGAGAATTTACCATTAAACTTATCGAAACAATCAAAAAACTTGACACAACTAGACTTATCACATTCGCATCAGTTGTTGGCGAAAAGGATATTTGCTTAGACCTAGTTGACGTTGCAAGTTTTAATAGATATGTTGGTTGGTATATTCCAAAGAGAATGGATACTTTACCTGCATATGTTGAAAGAATTACAAGCAAGATTAAAGAAATTGGCGAAAAGCCAATCATTATGTCAGAGTTTGGCGCTGCATCAATCAAGGGACACACTGGCTTAGAAGTTATGAGATGGACGGAAGATTATCAAGCAGAATACCTAAAAAAGCACATTGAAACATTCTTTGGAAACGATGCGTTCTCAGGTACGTATATTTGGCAATTCTGTGATATGAACACTCAACACGAAGACTATTTGATGAAACCAAGAGGATTCAACAACAAGGGCTTGGTCAGTGAATACAGACTTCCAAAACTCGCTTTCCGTACGGTTAAAGAATTATACAAGAAATATAATCCTAAGGCTGAAGAAAAAGAAAGAGAATTCTTGATGTATTAAAATTTTGGCAAAAGCCTTAAAAAATAAACCCCACTGAAAACTCAGTGGGGTTTTTACACGATTTACCATTAGTTAAAATGCACGCATTTGCCAGTATCGGCATCTTGAAACATTATCCAATAGCCATCGCCAAACATGTCGAAAACCGAAAGGGGAATAAAAGAGCAAAAGCCGTCCAGTTCTTTTGGTGGGGTTTTAGAATACTTTGCAGGCACGCCGTAACATATGTACTTTTCTTTTTTTTGTTCAAAAATAACGCCCACCACGTAATATTTTTGGCTTGAATAGTAAATTTTTGCCCAACGGCTATCCTTAAATTGTTTAGACAAGCTTTCTTCCTCAGGAAACTTAAAAAATATTTGGTCAAGTTCTGCCCTTACCGTGTCGAAGTGTCTTGGGTTAAGATTTTTTTGGCATTGATCAGAGTCCTTTTCATTTTGAGAGCAAATATCTGGCGAGAAGTCTTTTTGCGCTTCTTTTTCACACTCGCAATCAAGAAGTTCATTTTCAAGCTGTAAACTTTCATTTTCTTTTTCCTTTAACGATAAAAGTTTTTGGTTGATTTCATCATCTAATTCAAAATAATTCTCTGTGGCAACAGCCTCGTCGTTATAAAGCTTGTCGCAAGCTTCTTCTTTGGGGCAAATCTGAGGCTCGTTTAGTACTTGTTCTTTAATCATATTTTTGTGTTTAACAAGGCATCTATCTGCAAGCACTCTTTTAAAATCTTGCAAAGATAAAAAATCGCAATCACTTGCAAAACCTAAAAGTAGTGGAAGACTGTCCTTTATAACGTAAACCCCAACGCAAAATCCTTTGTCGATTTTGGGCAAGATTGAAAAACAATGTGCAGAAGATGATGGGCGAGAACCGAGATTAAACTCAAACTCATTTTTCTCGCTGTCAATAACAAGCGCATAATAATCGGTCAAAAATTCGCTTGGTAAATTAATTAGTGAAAGATGCATTTCTGCCATGCCATCTTCTATTTCAAGTCTTGCAAGTCCATTTAAGCGCTTGTTTAATTGTAAACTGTTTTCGGTGTTTTTTAACACCACCACTTTTTTTAGGTATTTCATATTACTCCTTGGCAAAAAATAATACTATTTCATATAGTATATATGATTACTTATAGAAAAAAATAAATAAATGTGTCAAAATTTTTCACTTTTTGTAAAGTGGCTGGTAAAACTTTTTACAAAATAAGAAAATTTGCAAAAATGTGCTTTACAATTAACAAAAACTATGATAAAATGTAAACTGCAATACAATAGACTTTTATGGAGAACTTAGGTTTTACATCAACAAAAAGTGTTAAAAATTATCACAATTTGGGCTTAAAAGGCTTAGAAAAATTCAAAGCTTAAAACAGAAAGTTTATAAAAAAATGTTTGCAAAAAAATTATTAATAAATCGGGGTAAACCGAAAATACATAAGGAGAACTATTATGACAACGAACAAAAAAGTTATTGATTTTATCAATGAAACAAAAGCACTTTGTATGCCAGACAACGTTGTTTGGATTGACGGAAGTGAAGAACAACTTGAAGCATTAAGACAACAAGCAGTAGAAGAAAAGATTCTTATTAAACTCAACCAAGAAAAATTGCCTGGTTGCTATCTCCACCGCACCGAAGTTAACGACGTTGCGAGAGTTGAAGGAAGAACTTTTATCTGTTCTAAGAATAAAGAAGACTCTGCTCCTATCAACAACTGGATGGAAACTAGCCAAGCATTTGCATTGATGAACGACTTATTTAAAGACGTTATGAAAGGCAGAACTATGTACGTTATTCCTTACTCTATGGGTGCTGTTGGCAGTAAGTTCTCTAAAATTGGTATCGAACTTACCGACTCAATCTACGTTGTACTCAATATGGCTATTATGACCAGAGTTGGTAAGGCTGTTGTTGACGCTTTGGGTGACGGCGACTTTATTAAGGGCTTGCACTCATACGCTGAACTTTGCGAAGAAAAAAGATATATCATGCACTTCCCAGAAGAAAACACCATTATGTCAATCAACTCAAACTATGGTGGAAACGTTCTTCTCGGTAAAAAGTGCTTTGCACTTCGTATCGCATCTTTCCTCGGCAAGAACGAAGGTTGGATGGCTGAACACATGCTTATCCTCGGCATCAAGAATCCAAAGGGCGAAAAGAAGTATATCGCTGCTGCTTTACCAAGTGCTTGTGGTAAGACAAACCTTGCAATGTTAATCCCTCCTAAATCATATTTAGAAAAGGGTTATGAAATCGAATGCGTGGGCGATGATATCGCTTGGATTAGAGTTGGCGAAGACGGAAGACTTTGGGCAGTAAACCCAGAAAACGGTTTCTTCGGCGTGGCTCCTGGTACAAACATGAAATCTAACCCTAACGCACTTTTATCAACAATGAAGAACACAATCTTCACAAACGTTGTTCAAAATCTTGACGATAACACTATTTGGTGGGAAGGATTGGATAAGAACCCTCCAAAGAACGCTATCGACTGGAAGGGTAATCCTTGGAACGGCGATATGAAGGACGCTGACGGAAAGGCTATCAAGGGTGCACATCCAAACAGCCGTTTCACTGCTCCAACAATCAACTGCCCTTGTTTATCTGACCAATTCGAAGCACCAAACGGCGTTCCACTAACTGCAATCGTATTCGGTGGCAGAAGAGCAAAGACTGCTCCACTTGTATATCAATCAAAAGATTGGAACAACGGCGTGTTCGTAGGCTCAATTATGGCTAGTGAAACAACTGCTGCTGCAACGGGTGCTGTAGGTGTTGTTCGTCGTGACCCAATGGCTATGAGACCTTTCGTTGGTTACAATATGGGTGACTACTTTAAGCACTGGATAGAAATGGGCGAAAAGATTACCAACAAGCCACAAATCTTCAACGTTAACTGGTTTAGAACAGACGATAACGGCAACTTCATTTGGCCTGGTTTTGGTGACAATATGCGTGTTCTCGATTGGATTATCGACCGTTGCGAAGGCAAGGTTGACGCTGTTGAAACACCTATCGGTTTCGTTCCAAAGGCTGAAGATATCAATATCGATGGTTTAGAAGACGTTACTCTTGACACAATCAAAGAACTTCTCACAATTGATAAGGAAAATTGGAAGAAGGAAGCAGAAGGCATCGAAAGTTTCTATCGCGAACTTACAAGAGTTCCAGAAGAACTTTATAACCAACTTGCAACCTTAAAGGCTAACCTTAACAAATAAGTTCTAAAAGTCAATAAACAAAAAAACTAAAAGCACTTTGCGTTTTGCAAAGTGCTTTTTTATATGGTTATTTAGTTTTAAGGTGTTAAAATATCGCCTTTTCGATAACGCCACCACCGATACACTTATCGCCGTCGTAAAACACTGCAAACTGACCTTCGGTGATTGCGCGTTGCCTTTCCTTAAATTCAACTTCAATGTGGTCGGCTTTAATGTGAACGGTGCACTTTTGTTCTGGTTGGCGATAACGAAACTTGCCCGTGCAAGTAAAGTCCTTTTCCTTTGGCGCAAAAGGAATCCAATTGCACTCTTTCATAATAAGTCCTTTTGAGTAAAGCCTATCTTCAGCGCCGTGAGCAACGTATAAAACGTTGTTTTTTAAGTCCTTTTCAATAACAAACCACCTTGAGCCGTCGTCACCCTTTTGTCCACCGATGTTCAATCCACGGCGTTGACCGATGGTGTAATACATAAGTCCCAAATGCTCGCCTAATACTTTGCCGTCATAAGTCTTTATAAGTCCCTTTTGGTTAGGGATATAAGTTTGCAGGAAATTCCTAAAATTTCTTTCCCCAATAAAGCAAATGCCCGTGGAATCCTTTTTTTGTGCCGTTGCCAAGCCGTATTTAGTGGCTATTTCACGAACTTCACTCTTGTCGAGTTTACCGAGTGGGAAAAGCACTTTGTCGAGTTGAGATTGAGAGAGTTGGTTGAGGAAATAGGTTTGGTCTTTAGATTGGTCCTTTGCCTTTAGAAGATAGTGGGTGTCGCCATCGTGCAAGATGTCGCAATAATGTCCAGTTGCGATATAGTCAGCACCGAGTTCCAAGGCTTTTTGCTTAAAGTCCTTAAACTTTATTTCTCTATTGCAAAGTACGTCTGGGTTTGGGGTTCTGCCAGCCTTGTATTCGGCAAGAAAGTATGAAAAAACCCTATCCATGTACTCTTTTGCAAAGTTAACCGAATAGTAGGGGATACCTATTTTATTTGCAACGCGGCGAACGTCTGAAAAGTCTTCTTCGCTCGTGCAAGCGCCACATTCATCTTTTTCTTCCCAGTTGTTCATAAATAGCCCGATAACGTTATAGCCCTGTTCCTTTAAAATAAGTGCAGCAACCGAACTATCCACACCACCACTCATTCCAACAACAACCGTTTTTGCCGAGTTTGACATAAGCATCTCCTTGTAATTTCTAAATCGAGTATATCATAACATAAAAGATAAAAATTCGCAATAAATTAAATTATAAAAACAAAATATTTACTTTTAGAACAAAATAATTGCTTAAAAATCGCTAATTTTATTGTGTTTTACTTAAAATTATGGTAGTATAAAAATACTATATTTTATTTTTGGAGGATATTATGCCAGACGGCTCGGTTCCCTTACTGATTGCGCTTATAGTATTAATTTTCTTTTCGGCATTTTTCTCGATGACCGAAACGGCTTACTCTTGCGCAAATCGTATTAAACTTCGTGCGCTTGCTTCAAACGGCAATATAAGGGCACAAAAAGTTCTTACTCTCGCTGAAAAAGACTATGATAGGCTTATCAGCACAATTCTTATAGGCAATAACATTGTAAACATCGTTGCAACAACTCTCGCAACCATTTTGTTTGCAATGATTTACGTAAATAATCCTGCAACGGGCAACGTCGTTTCTACTGTGGTTATGACATTATCCATTTTAATCTTTGGCGAAATAACGCCAAAATTAATTGCAAAAACATACCCTGAAAAACTATCAATGCTCGTTTATCCATTAATAAAGTTTTTCTATTACGTCTTGTTTTTGCTCAACCTTATCTTTTCGGGCTGGAAATGGATTATCAGCAAAATCTTTAGGTTTAAAGATGATGACGTCGTAACCGAAGCCGAGATTATGACTATGGTCGAAGAAGCTGAAGAAGACGGCACCTTAAAGACTGAAGAAACCGAACTTATCCGTTCAGTTATCGAGTTTGACGATTTGGAAGTAGGCGATATCTTAGTCCCAAGGGTAAATATCGTGGCTGTTGACGTAACTTCTTCAATGGATGAGATTAAAAAGGTCTTTGCAAAAGAAGGCTATTCTCGTATCCCTGTGTATAGAGAAAGCGTGGATACCATTATAGGAACTATACATGAAAAGGATTTCTATAACGCATATTTGCAAGGCAAAAAGGGTATTGACGGCATTATGCAAAACGCCCTTTATACAACTGAACACGCCAAGATTTCAGATCTTCTTCGTCAACTTCAAAAGAAAAAAATGCATATAGCCGTTGTTTTAGATGAATATGGTGGAACGCTAGGTCTTTTAACTATGGAAGACATTTTAGAAGAACTCGTTGGCGAGATTTACGACGAGCACGATGAAATAATAAATTACTTTAAGGACGTTAAGGAAGATACTTGCTTAGTTGACGGCAATGCACCTATAAAAGAATTTTTTGAAAAGTTCGACCTTGATGAAGACGAGAGTATCGATGCCAACACGGTCAGTGGTTTTGTAATTGAACTTGCAGGGATTATCCCACACGCAGGCTATCAACTCGAATATAAAAACCTTTTGATAGAAGTGTTAAAATCAACTGTGAAAAGAGTTTTACAAATTAAGGTTACCATAACCGAAACCGAAGAAGAAAAAGAAGAAGAATAAAAAAGATTAAACTGCTACTTAAAGATTTTAAGTAGCAGTCTTGCACTTGTGGCCCAACTGGATAGGGCATTAGATTCCGATTCTAAAGGCTGTGGGTTCAAATCCCGCCAAGTGCACCAAAAAATAGAGACCAAAGCAAAGGTCTCTATTTTTTTGGTTATATTAGATGAGGCGGGATTTGAATATGGAGAAAATTTGCTTGCAAATTTGTCCGTAGGACTAAAATGTCCAGTGGACATTTTATCGGGTAGGCCACACAGGTGGAAATCCCGCCAAGTGCACCACGTCGGAGCAAGGCAGATTGTCTTGCTCTTTTTATGCAAAAAGAGTAATGACCTGATTGCCTGCTCCTCCTTTATCGCAAAAAGTTCTTCGATACTTTTTGCGAGATTTTTAGTTCGGTCTCTTCCTTTTTGGTTGTATACTTGAGTGGGATTTGAATTAGGAGCGAGCAAACTATAAGTTTGCGTGTTCGCCAAAGGCGAAAAATACATATAGAAAAAAGACAAGTCGAACTGACTTGTCTTTTTAAGTTTGTAACTTATTTATTTTGTGGAAAGCAACCACTCAAGGTCAAATTCAATAGCTGAAATTCCAACGGAATATGGGTTTTCTTCTCCACCTTTTTCATATATAAGGTGGAATTTTTTATCTATTTTAGAAAAATCAAGGCTTGAATAAGCACTTCTTCCTTCATATATAGTTTTAGCCACTTTCCAAGTTTTGCAGTTATCAAAACTAATACAAATTGTCATGTTTTTGCGAATTTCTGCCATTGGGTTAACGAAAAGTGTTATTGAGTCTGCACTTTTTGGCAAATATTTTTTTGCTAAATCTTCGCCAAGGTCTTCTCTTTCAATTCTTAAGAAAGACGCGTTGCAACCCATACCCTTATCTTCTTGAAGAAAAGCATCCGTGCCAAATTCTCCAAAAGATTCTCCTCCGTCATGGCTTATAGCAGTATATCGTTTTCCGTCTGCAAAATAAGCGCGAGAATTATACAAAATATCGCCGTTTCCAAGTTCGATAAGCGTACCTTCGCCCGTGCCTATTTGAACGGGTTTAGAGCATGTCCAAGTCTTGCCGTGGTCGTCGCTATAAAAAGCGTTGTTGTAGGCGTATTTGCGAATTTCTATTAGGTCTTTATACTTTCCTGCAAAAAGGCGAGAAGGGCATAAAAGCCTGCCTTTATGCGCTCCGTGGCGAAGTTGTATGCCGTGCGAACAGCCGTGTGGGTGAATAGGCGCACACACCGTTTCGCCGTCCACGTTCTTTAAGATAAGTGGTGTTTCCTTAACCTTTTCGGTTTTCCAAGTCTTTCCAGAGTTGGTGCTGACTAGTTGAAAAGTGCCGAGTTCAATCCCAATGCTTTTAGCATATTCTTCATCTTGTTTTTTTAATATTTCAAGTTCTTCATCAGTAAAAGATTTCCACTCGTCCCTTGCGACGTTGCGTTTTACAAATATAAAAGAAGTGTCGGTTTCTTTGTCGTGCACGGCGCTACCTATAAGGCAAGTGATTCCCTCGTGTTCCATAATAGAGATAGGGGCAGACCAATCACCATTTATTTCCTTTCTACATAAAACCAAAACGGTGTTTGTGGCGTGGTCGTCGAGCGTGTTCTTTCTGTCGTTACAAAAAGCGAGAACAGTTCCGTCGTTGGTGACTATTAGGCTTGGTATCCTATAATTAGATATTCCGTTTGATGCAAAAATAAGTTGGTCTTTAAAATACATAGATCGCTCCTTTAATTGTTTCTTGTTTTAATGCCTTGTGGCAAAGTGGTGTTTGATAAAATAACGTCTAAATCAGATGCGTCGCAAAGTTTATGTAGGTAAGACTTGCCGATTTTGTTATCGGTTAATAGCATAATTCGTTTTTTTGCATTTTTGATAAAGCATTTTCTAAGTTCTGTTTCAGCCTCCGAAGTGTCGGTAAATACGCCGTTTTCATCCATACCCTTGCACGATATAAAGCAAACGTCAGCACAATAATTATCGATAAAGTTCTCTGCATCATAACCCGCAAAAACGTAAGAGTTATCAATCAACAACCCACCAGTGCAATAAGTTTTAATATGATATTCTCCCAAAATTTCGGCAATCTTTAAGCCGTTTGTGATAACGATTAAATTTTTAAAGTTATAGAGTTGCTTTGCCAAAATTTGAGAAGTGGAAGAGCCGTCAATAAAAAGCACTTGTCCGTCCTTTACGTGCTTTAACGCTTGCTCGCAAATAACTCTTTTAGCATCGTTATTTTCCTTTTCACGAGCATAGAGTGGAATTTGCTTATCCGAATTAAAAATAATGGTCGCTCCACCGTAAACCTTGTTTATTTGTCCTTCCCTTTCAAGCTCAACCAAATCTCTGCGAATAGTCGCTTCGGACACAAATAATAGCTTGGTTAACTTCTTAACGCTTACCGTTTGGTTTGCATGCAAATATTTTAGGATTTCTAATTGTCTTTCCTTGTTTAACATACTTCACCTTGATTACTTTTGATTAAATTTTATCAAAATTATGATTATTTGTCAACATTAGCAACACATCTTGACAACTTTTGAGCGATAAATTACAATTTATTTGATTATTTTGAGTAGGTGAAATATGAAGCTAAATTTAATTGCAAACGGAAAGTACATAATCGAACAAAGCGAAAAGCCAACCATAAAAGAAAATGAAAGTCTTGTTAAAGTTAAGGCTTCGGGCGTTTGTGGGAGCGATATTCCAAGAGTTTTTCAAAAGACTTATCATTATCCACTAGTCGTCGGTCACGAATTTTGTGGGGTTATTGAATATAGTTACGATAAAAGTAAGATTGGCAAAAAGGTTTGCATTTTCCCTATAAAGCCTTGTTTTAACTGTGATAATTGCAAGGATCAAAACTATGCAAACTGTGAGGGATACGATTATTATGGTTCAAGGTGCGACGGTGGTATGCAAGACTATATAGTTGCAAAGGACTTTAACCTTATTGAACTTCCAGATAATATTTCATATCACGCAGGTGCAATGGTAGAGCCAACAGCAGTATGTTTGCACGCAGTAAAAAAGATTGACCTAAACGGAAAAACTTTGAAAGTTTACGGTGCTGGAACGATAGGGCTTCTTTGCTGTATGATAGCAAAGGTTAGGGGCGCAAAAGAGATAATAGTCTTTGACGTGGACGCTAAAAAAATGGAGCTTGCAAAAAGCCTTGGTTTTAAGGAGAGTGGTGGTCAGCCTGACGTTATAATCGATGCAAGTGGCGCAATGCCTGCAGTAGAGAGCGCAATTAAGGAAATTAAGCCGTTTGGTGAAATTATCTTTTTGGGCAACGCTCATAAGGATATGAATTTCTCTTTAGATACCTATAGTCAAATTTTGCGTAAACAATTAACGATTAAAGGAAGTTGGAACTCTGATTTTAAGGATACGGTAAACGATTGGAAAGACGCTATTGATATGATTAGCAAGGGTGAAATTTGCCCAGAAAAACTTATAACGCACGTTTATAAACTGCAAGATGCCGACAAGGCTTTCGATATGATTAAAGATAAAAAAGAGACCTTTAACAAGGTTATGGTGGAAATGTAATGAAAAAGAAAATAGCGCCATCACTTATGTGTTGTGATTTTTTCAATCTTAAAGAACAAATTGAAAGTTTTGAAAGAAACGATATAGAACTTTTGCACGTTGACGTTATGGATGGTCAATTCGTGCCAAATATCCAACTTGGAACAGACTTAATAAAGCAAATTAAAGGAAAAACCAATATCCCTATCGACTATCACTTGATGGTGGAGAGACCTGAAATAGTTCTAAACTACTTTGATGCGATTGGCGAGGGCGATTACGTAAGCATACATTATGAAAGCACTTATCACGTGCAAAGGGTTTTAACCCAAATAAAAAATAGGGGAGCAAAGGCACTGCTTGCGCTTAACCCAGCAACCCCACTCTGTGTATTAGACCACGTTTTAGAAGATATAGACGGCGTGCTAATAATGAGTGTTAATCCAGGATACGCTGGGCAAAAACTTATCCCTCAATGCATTAAAAAGATTGCTGACTTAAAAGAAATGCTAATTCAAAAGGGCAGGGAAAACGTGGAAATTGAAGTTGATGGAAACGTAAGCTTTGAAAACGCAAAACTTATGAGCGATGCAGGTGCAAATATTTTTGTTTCAGGTTCATCAAGTGTGTTCAAGAAAGGCTTGACCTTAGATGAAGGAATTTCAAAATTAAGAGAGAATATTAATGGGTAAAAATAGTCTGATAAAGAAAGAATTTCTATTAAGAAAATAATTAAAAAATTTATAAAACTCGACTTCTAAAAAAGTCGAGTTTTCTTTTTGCTCACACAAATTGCTTGATAAAATTTTTTGAATATGCTATAATAATTAAGCCAAATCAACTGAATAATTAGCAAGGACTATTTTTATCTTTCGGGGTAGTTATATTCTTTTTGCGTTATGTCCATAATAAATTTGATAAAAATGCAAATTTCTACTGGATATAGCGTGAATTTGTTCTTGCTTTTCAGTTGGTTTGGCGACTATCGGAGTTTGCATTTTTTGTGCGCTCACTTCGGTAGGCGCACTTTTTTATTTTAAAGCGTTTTAAGTGATAACAACAAAGGAGAAGAGTTATGAGAGCAAAGACAATAAAACCCCCTTAATTAGAAAACAGTAGAAAGAAATAAATAGATTAAAAAAATAAAAAAGGAGAAACAAGGAATTTATGAAAAAATATATTTCTTTTGTAATTTGTGCAGTTTTACTTGCATTTGCGTTTATAAGCCAAGTGCCTGAACAACAAGACATAATTTCAGGAAGAGGTAATGGCGTAGATAGCAAAGTAACCAGCGCACAAGAATTGGCAGACGTTTTAAACTATTTTAACAATTATGAAATGAAGCCTATAGAAGAAGCAAGTGTTAATAAAATAAACAGTTTGTTTAATGCAGAGCAAAAAAATGATGATGAACAAAAAGAAGAAAAAAAAGAATATACTAGCGCAACTTTTTACAACAAATCAAAATCTTCGATAGACTATTTTATGAGTGGCAATGGTGAATCTACAAAGCAAACAGCAACAATAACGCGTGAACTTACCGTTAATTTTACTGAAACGGCAGCACTATATCATTCGGTGGGTATAATAATGCAAAAGCAAAGCGTGTCACAACATAATGCTAGTAGTACGATAACAGAAACGATAACCGAGTCAATGTTTTTTGATTTTGATATGAATATATATATGACAACCGATGCAAGTTGTGTAAAATTTAATAAGTTTGATATTATGGGAATGGAGAGCGATGATTCTGTGCCAAACATAACTGCAAATATGTTAAATATATGGTTTGATGCTAGTGAAATAGGCAAAGAATTACTTAGTGTTAATCAAGAAAATCTAAATATTCTCGGTGGAATGGGTGATTATTTTGAAGAATATAAATTTTCAAAATTTAAGCAAAATAACAAAAATTACGTGTTGGAAAAAAGTTATCTCCAAGAAGTCTTTTCTATACTCTTTGATGTAAGTTTTCCTGAAGACGTTAGAGGTGAATTCATGGTAAATTTGGCAGATGAAGTTCAGCCAAAAATAAGATTAATTCAATCTTATAGCGATGGTATTCTAAGTAATAGAGTAAGTTCTTATGATGAAAACAATATAATAATTAGTTATGTTAACAATACAGTTATTGACGCATCAAAATTGCCAAAAACCCCACAAAAGATTGAAGATTATCTAGGATAAGGAGTTTAAATATGGTATATAATGATAAATTTGAAGACGTAAAAGGTAAAAGAACAATTTTAATTGTTTCCAATTGCGTTTTGTTTGTTTTACAATTAACGATAGTAGCTTTTTTTGCTGCTGGTTTGATAGAGTGTTTTGGCATAAGCATTTCAGTAACTGGAGCGATAGAGATGCTTTTAAGTATTTTCAACATAGCACAAGGTGCTATTTTTGAGTATTTATTTAAATTTGCACTAGGAATATATTATGTTGTTGCAATGATAATAGTTATAAAAAACGTTATTGTGTCTATATCTTATTTTGTTCACGGAGTATTTGATAAAAATGAAGCAAAAGCAAATAGAAAAAAAGAAGTAATGTATTATGCACTTTATGGATATTTTGGGGATGCTGTAAAACATTGTTTCATTTTTATTTCTTTCTGTCTAATGACTTCTGTGGATTTTAAAATTACATTGTTTGGTAAAGTGGTTTTAATTTTAGGACTTATTGTTTACATTATAGCGTATACTTTAAGGCAATATCTTAAAAATTTTAATTTTGAAACAATTGTTTACAAGTCATTGGCCACTGTAATTATGGCGACAGCTTTTGTGCTTTTAGCATTGAATTTAAATATTGCATCTTTTGAGCAAGTAATTCTTGGACTTAGAACTACTTTTGGTGGATATTTCTCTTTTGCAGATGTAAGTGTTTTTGCCATATCTTTTCTTGCAGTGTCAATTATATATATATTTGGACAATGCTACTTGATATCGTATTTGTCTGACATGTGGGAATATGAGGAAATTTCTCGTTCAATATTTTCTAAAGCTAAAGCAAAAATAATAATGGGAATTTCCATAGCCATAGTTGTAATAAGCGCAATAATGAATACTCTTTTTGGAAATTTGGCAATATTTGATATATATGTAGTTTATAATATTTTAACAAAAGAGATAATAACATTGTTGGCAAGTATTGTTTTGTTTGTTTCTTTTAAATTTGCTAAATTCGAAGAGAAAAGGCTTGTTGTTAATCAAGTTAAAGTTGAAGACAAAAAAGAAAAAGTTGAAATAAAGACTGAAGAAGTTGCTGTAAAAGCAACAACTAAAGAAAGTAGTTCAAAAGATGAAATTGAAGAATCTTCAGATCTTGCTGTTGAATTAACTAAGTATAAAGATTTACTTGAAAAAGGTTTAATTACACAAGAAGAATATGCAGAGACAAAGAAAAAAATTTTAGGAATATAATTCAAACCATAAAAACATAAATTTTAAATAACAATAAAGGACTTGGGTTTTTTATGCCAAGTCCTTTATTTGTTATTAAATTTGTCTATGATAATTTACGTTACTTTTCTGTATATCCCCAAACCACATTAGCCGAGCAACCGGTTTTCCATTCACTATCCCAACCACTTGGTTGAGAGTTCGCTTTGCAATAAATTGTTGTTACACCGCTACTAGCAAACACACTTTCACCGAGAGTAATTACATTATCTGGGATTATAATTTCTTTCAAATTTTTGCACAAAAAGAAAGCGTGTTTATCAATAGTTGTTACGAGTTTACTTATGGTTACATTTGTTAGGTTAGTGCAATTAGAGAATGCAGAATGACCTATTTGTTTTATGTTAAACATTGTGACGGTTTTTAGGTTATTGCATTCATAAAATGCCATAGAACCGATAAATTCACAAAGGAGATTAATTGGAGCAATTGTGATATTTTTGTTTTCTGGACCAATTAAATAAAAATAAGGATTACCAAAATTGCTAGCTAAGTATTTTAGTCCACTCTGCACATTGTACGTCAAACTTGTGCAATCATGAAAAGCAAATTCGCCGATACTTGTTACATCATTAGGGAGATATAAATTAGTTAAACTAGTGCAAGCAAAAAAAGCGTAAGGACCAATTCTTTTCAAGTTCTGTTTCATATTCACGGTTTTCAAGCCAGTACAATCACTAAAAGCAGAATGTCCAATGCTAGTTACACTGTCAGGGATTGTAATACTTTCTAAACTAGAACAACCCCAAAAAGCGCCATCTTCGATACTAGTTATATTGTCATGAAGTGTAATACTTTTTAAACTTGTGCAATCACGAAACAAATTTTTGCCGATACTTTTTACACTGATAGGTATATTTACTTTTTTTAATGATTCACAGCGATAGAAAGCACCCTCACCTATACTAGTTATAGTAATAGGAATTTCTACTGATTCCACGTCTGAATAAGCGAATGCATTTCTATCAAGTGCAACGACTGGTATCCCTTCGTGTTCTAAAGGGATAAAAACCTCTTTGACACCACTATAACTGCTATAAGAGGCAATATAACCAGTTTCTTCTTTATTTAAGGTATAATAAAGTCCTTGATTGTCATGTGTAGCAGTGTTATCTTTTTTACATGCACATAGCAAAAATGCAAAAGCGCACATAAATAAAATACAAGTTAAAACTATCAATAATCGTTTTTTCATTTTTTTCTCCTTAATAAAACTGTTTTTTGTTGTATTTTAAATAAATTTATATTTTTCAATAATCAGCTAATCGGTTATAATTTGATGAACGCTATCTGTGTGTGCTATTTGGGATAACTGCGCGTTGCTAACTATACAGTCCACGTCTTTTATTGAGCATAGGTGATAAGGTGAAGTCTTTGCAATCTTAGTGTTGTCGCAAAGAAACACCTTTTTCTTTGCATTTTTAAGCATTACACGGCGCAAGAAGTTTTCTTCTTCAAAGCAGTCGTAAATTTCGCCATGCTCACTCAAAGATTGAGCTGAGAAAAAGACAACGTCAGCATAGAAATTATCAATTGTGTTTTCAGCGTATCTTCCAACCAAAACAGATGGATTAACCAAAGAAACTTGACCACCTGTAGAATATGCCGTTATATTATTTTTAGAAAGCAAGGAAAGTGTGTCAATGCCGTTAGTTATAACTTTTATGTCCTTAAACTCGTTTAGATATTCAGCAATATAATAGGCAGAAGTCGAGCCGTCCAAAAACACGATATCTCCATCTTTAATAAGTTTAATGGCAGAAAGCGCAATTTTCTTCTTTTCAAAACTGTTTTGATGAAAACGAAAAGTAAAGCTTGGGGAAACGTTGTTTTCTACATGTATTTTTGCTCCACCGTGAGTTCTTGTGACTAAATTCTTTGCTTGGAGAGAATTTAACGCTCTACGAATGGTAGAAGTGCTAACCTTCAATAAAACAGCCAAATCTTCCACAGTTGCAAATTCTTTTACTTGTAAAACGTCTAATATTTTCTTTTCTTGAATTTCTTTCATAAAAAATGCCCCTTTTTGATAAAATGAGCAAATAAAAATGCTCATTTATCAGTAATTGCTGTCATAACGACTTAAAGTAAAAATCGGTTTGCTCGCTTTGATTATTTTAGTATAATAAATACGTAAACTAAAGTCAAGTAAATTAGAGGTGAATTATGTTTGACGTTACTGTTATTGGTGGCGGTGTCATCGGTGGGCTTGTATTAAGAGAGTTAACCAAGTATAACTTAAGTGTCTGCCTTTTGGAAAAAGAAGGGGACGTGGCAATGGGCGCAAGCAAAGCGAATAGTGGCATTGTTCACGCTGGCTTTGACGCCACTGTTGGTAGCCTCAAGGCAAAGTTTAACGTTTGGGGTAACGAGATGATGCAAGGGGTTTGCGATGAACTCGGTGTAAAATTTCGTCGAAACGGCTCATTAGTAGTGGCATTTTCAAATGAAGAAATAGAAACGCTTCACGAATTAAAAGAACGTGGGGAAAAGAACGGCGTTAAGGGCTTAGAAATAATATCTCAAGAAAGACTTCGTGAGATGGAAAAGAATATTTCTAGCCAAGCGTTGTCAGCTTTATATGCGCCAACGGGTGGCATAGTTTGTCCGTACGAACTAACTATAGCATCTATTGGAAACGCAATGGATAACGGCGCAAAACTTTTAACTGATTTTGCAGTTTCAAGCATTGAAAAAATAAACGATGGATATATCGTTAAGTCTGATGATGGACAAAGCGTTGAAACAAAGCTTATCGTAAATTGTGCTGGGTTGTTTAGTGGAAAAATAGCCAATATGGTGGGAGATACTGATATAGAAGTTAGCGCAAGAAAGGGCGAATACATATTGCTAGATAGAGAAAGTGGCCATTTCGTTGCGCACACCTTATTCTTCACACCGACTAAGGTGGGAAAAGGAATTTTGATAACGCAAACGGTGGACAATAATATTTTGCTAGGACCAACGGCCACCGAGCAAGAAGGAAGCGATAAAGAAACGAGTGAAAAGGGCTTAAACTTCGTTATTGACACGGCTAAGAAGATGTGCGATAACATTCCGTTATATAACACAATTACTTCGTTTGCAGGGCTTCGTGCATATTCAAATAGACACGATTTCATAATCGAACAAAGCAAAAATTCAAAAGGTGTTATTCACTGTGCAGGAATAGAGTCCCCAGGATTAACTTCTGCGCCTGCTATCGCGAAATACGTGGTTGAAACACTCGTTGGAAATTTAATTGATTTACAAAAGAACGATAAGTTTAATGGTATGAGAAAGCCGGATTATTTCTTTAAAAATCTTTCAATCCAAGAAAAGAACGAGATTATAAAAAAAGATGCGTCCTATGGTAAAATCGTTTGCCGTTGCGAACAAGTTACTGAGGGTGAAATTTTACGTGCTATTCGTGAAAATCCACCAGCAAAAGACATCGACGGTGTAAAAAGAAGAACTCGTTCGGGTATGGGCAGATGTCAAGGTGGTTTCTGTCAACCATACGTTGCTGAACTTATCGCAAAAGAACGTGGAATAAAGTTAGAACAAGTTACAAAAAACGGCAAAGGCTCTCAATTACTTTCGGGGGTGGCAAAATGAAAAATAATTACGATATAGTTATTATCGGTGGTGGCCCAGCAGGGCTAGCCGCAGCCATTTCGGCTTATGATAACGGCGCAAAAGACGTTCTTATTTTAGAACGTGAATCAAAACTCGGTGGGATCTTAAACCAATGTATTCACAACGGATTTGGTTTAACTAGATTTAAAGAAAGTCTTTCGGGTCCTGAATATGCTTATCGTTTTGTTCAAGGCGTTCGTGAAAGAAAGATTGAAGTTTTAACTGAAACTACCGTTCTATCCCTTTCAAAAGACAAAAAGATAACGGCAATCAATTCAAAAGACGGCATTTTTGTTTTAGAGGCAAAGGCTGTTATTTTGGCAATGGGTTGTCGTGAACGTAGCCGTGGCGCATTGAACGTTGCAGGTACGCGTCCTGCTGGGGTATATTCTGCTGGAACGGCTCAAAAATACGTTAATATAAAAGGCTATATGCCAGGTAAAAAAGTTGTAATTCTCGGCTCCGGCGATATAGGTTTAATTATGGCTCGCCGTATGACTCTTGAGGGGGCAAAGGTTCTTGCTGTATGCGAGATTATGCCATACTCAAGCGGTCTAAAAAGAAATATTGCGCAATGCTTGGATGATTTTGGTATTCCTTTATACTTAAATCATACGATTACCAAAATCGAGGGGGACAAGCGAGTAACGGGCGTGGTCGTTTCCAAGGTAGATGAGAATAAAAAGCCAATCGCTGGAACTGAGATGCATTTTGATTGCGATACCGTTTTGTTTTCGGTCGGCTTAATCCCTGAAAATGAATTGACAAAAGAGGCAGGTATTGAACTCTCTCCAAGAACACGTGGCGCTGTGGTTAGTCAAACAAGAGAAACGAGCATTGATGGTATTTTTGCCTGTGGAAACGTTTTGCAAGTTCACGATTTAGTTGACTTCGTGTCCGAAGAAGCAGAACTTGCTGGGAAGTTTGCTTGCCAATACGTTTTGGCTGGCAAAACCGAAAAGGACTACGTGCAAATTGTAAATGGCAAAAACGTCTCTTACGTTTGTCCACAAAAAGTGGATAAAAACCTTAAAGACAACGTAAAGCTTTTCTTCCGTGTAACAAATACTTTTAAGGATTGCACGATTACTGCAAAATGTGGGGAAAAGGTTTTAATGCAAAAGAAAAAGAAAATTGCAGTCCCAGGCGAGATGGAAACTTTAATGCTTATTAATTCAAAATTACAAGATGCTGACGGTACTATCGAAGTTTTGTTGGAGGAAGGAGTATGAAAAAGACCTTAACATGTATCGAATGCCCTATGGGTTGTGAAATCGAAGTGGAGTTAAAAGACGGCAAAGTTATCTCGGTCAGTGGAAATAACTGCCCAAGGGGAAAAGTTTACGCAGAGGCAGAAGTTGTTTGCCCAAAACGAGTTATCACTTCCACCGTTCGTGCAGAAAACGGAGAAATGATTCCCGTAAAAACCGATAGACCTGTTAAAAAAGAAGCAATGTTTGACGTTATGAAAAAGATAAATTGCACAACTTGTTCTCTTCCTGTGGCTGTTGGCGACGTTTTGGTGGAGAATATTTGCGATGATGCCAACCTAATCGTTTCTGGTAATTTTTAAGAAAATTTAATAAATGGTAAAAGTAAAGACGGCGAAATTTTTCGCCGTCTTTTATATTTTCTTATATATCGGCTTTTATATTTTCT
>JAZUSI010000123.1:0-2362 GCA_045606665.1 Christensenellaceae bacterium | reverse complement strand
GTTATCACTTAAATCTTGAGAAACCCCTTTAATGAAATTGGTTTTGTTGTCCATTTGGTTTTTAGTTTGCGGTTTCTCGTTTTGGCGATCTAAATTAGTTTGGTTTAGTCCACCTTTATTATTATTTTCAATAGTTTTTTTGCGATTGTCAACTTTCACATTCCATTTGTCAACACCTTTGAGATAATCGGCAACATTTGGAATAAATGATAAACCTTGTAATGTAACTTCTGGGTCATTAAGTCCTTGGTTACCAAGATTAACAATGTTGTTAACCATATCGGTATCGTTACTTGGAAGTGTGTGAGTATAAACTAAATCAATGTTATCTAAATCAAACTTAACTCTTTTATAAAGTTCCTTGTCGTTCTTTTCAACAAAGTCAAGTGTTAAGTCAAGAACAATCATATAACCTTTATTAAACCATTTCTCTTTTTCCAAACATAAGTCAAGTAATGGTTTTGTTTTTGCTTTAAGAACTGGGTCACTTGCATTTTGTGTAAACTCAACACTCATAAAGTCTGGTATATGAGTGATATAGTGAATCTCGTTTTTGAAATCATCGGCAAGTTTTTGAATATCGGTTTGATTTAATGGGTTTGATAAGAACTTGGCATCGACATCTTCGCCTTCAATTGCCAAAACTCTATGTCTTTTAATTAAATCAATAGCAGATTGCGCTTCTTTTTCGTTACCAAGTCTTGCATTTTTAATGAACAATAAGTAGTTCATAATATCATCAACATTTTGGAAACGATTGTTTTGTAAACCACTATATAACGAGATTTGTAACAAAGCAGGTTTGCAATCACTAATACATTCTTTGTTATTAAAGAACTCAATAATTGGAATATCTTTGAATCCGTGATATGTAACATAAGATAGTTCAGCACCATCAATTAAGAATAAATTGAGTGGGTAAACATTAAATACTTCTTTAGTAGGTATGGAAATATTTGGTGTATAAAAAGCAAACATTTTATCTTTAGTATAGATAATGCACACATACCTACCTGTCGCACCTTTTCCACTTCCAATTGCTTCATAATAAATGTTGTAAGCAAAAAGTCGTTTCATAGCAATAGAGCAATCGTAAACGACATTGGTGTAAAGTGGGTCAAGTGAACGATAACGTGGGAAACTATCGCCTTCTTCATTATAAAGTGCAAGGAAACCACTACCAGTAATTCCCATTTGCTTTGCAGTATCATATATTTCTTCTTCAAACTCGTGGTGTTTTTGTTCTAACACGAACTTGCTAATTCTTTGTTTTTCGGCATCGTAACCATTTGAAACAATATCTGGAACTCTACCTAAAAATGTAGATGTAGATGTATCAACAAGTGGTTTAATAAGGTTGTGTTGAATGTCGAGTTTTAGTTTTTTGAAAATAAATGGTTTTTCGTATTTACTATCATACATTCCCTTTTGTAATGCTTTTAAGCGAATATCTTTGCCGATTGCATCCTTAAAAAAGATTTGATACCAAATAATGTCCTTGACTACTTTTTCAAGTCCCACACCTGTGGTTAGAGTTTCTTGGTCAACATTCATTCTAATCATATCAATATCCCCTTATCGCATTTGCAAATGTTATATATCTACTTTCAATTTCAATTTTATTCCCATTTTTGTAAGAATATGTAGTCAAGTATTGTGTCATAGCATCAACTTCATCGTCGTGTTCGCCATTTGGAAACTTCATCATTTCTTCAACCATTTCTTCAATAGTTGGATCGATGGTTTGGTCTGGCAAGAACACATTACCACTTTCGAAGTATGGTGTAACACTATTTGCTCTACCTTGTTTATCGGTCATTTTTGGGTCGTATGCTTCAAAGCCACCGATAACATTGTTGAGAGAGTCAATTATTGCTTGACCATTCGCCTTTTTTTCAACGAGTTTTTTGCGACATTGTGGAAAAGTCGCACTTACAATTTTTATCGTATCACACATCTCATTGAATGTTAATCTTTTTTTAATACGCTTTAATAAGTAGTGATTTGCACCATTTCTACCCCATATTTGAATAGCGCAAGGGTCATTACTTTGCTTTTTCCCACCAAAAGATAAGTCGCAAGACATAACGACTTCATCAAAGTTTTGTGGTAGTGTTGCTTTTGTATAAAATTGTATCATTTTGCGAGTAAAAATCTCGCCACCATCGATAAATGGGTGACCTTGATAAAGTGCCTGGAACAATTTTTCGCCAATATTTTTGCGTATTTCCATAATTTTTTGTGCATCAAAGCCGAGTTCTGGGCATAAAGTTTCGCCAACTTTTCTATGTAATGGGTCGGTTCTTTCGTTTTCGCAAACACAAGGTATGTTAATTGTAATCCAACCATCTTCTTTACCATA
>JAZUSI010000122.1:0-10097 GCA_045606665.1 Christensenellaceae bacterium | reverse complement strand
CCTTTTTAACTATGCGAAATACAACGTGGTGCGCTTTACACAAAGCGATTTTGTCGAGCAGATTTCTTTTGATAAACTCGTTTTAGAAAACGCGCTTATTTAGTCCCCACCTCTATTATATAAAAATTTCCCCTCGCGTATAACTTTATTCGTTTTGCAAATACTTTACTTAGGGGGTAAAATATGAAAATTACAACGATAATTGCTTATACGCTTGTAATTATAGGTGGACTTGTTTGGTTACTTATCGGCTTGTTCGATTTTAACCTTGTCGCAATGATTTTCGGCAGTGGTAGCCTTGCACTCGTTTCACGTATAATTTATTCTTTAGTTGGTATTTCAGCAATTTGGCTAATCTTCTATTGGGTGGCTTATCATCCTTTTAGAGCTATCGACTAAACCTAAAAATTAAGCCCAGCGTCAAAGACACTGGGCTTTTTTCTTATTCTTTGTTATTTTATCATTTTTGACTTTATTGCATAATATAATGGCGTTCCTATCGCATACACGCTTACGCTTTGACTAATAAGCAAGAATATCACTTGCAAATAATACACGTATTCTATAACCCCATACGCTAAAATCCAAATTAATGGCAAAAATAAAGCGTTCAATATTACTGGAAAAAAGCCACCTAATATAATGCTTAACCACCTCTTTTTTATGACTTTACCAACAAGAAAGGTCAAAATACTTGCAATTAGCGTTACAATGCTTCCTAAGACCACGTCTAAAATTAAGCAACCGGTTATTAGGTTTGAAAGCAAACACCCAACAAAAAGTCCTGGTATTGATTCAATGAAAAATAGGGGCAATATGGTCAATGCCTCTGAAATTCTAAACTGAATCCCCCCACTTGCAACAGGAAAGGTTATTAAAGATAGAACTACGTAAATCCCAGCAATAAGCCCTGCCCTAACTATTTTTTTCGTTGTTTTTGACATAAAAAAATCTCCTTTTTGGACATCAAAAACCACCAAAAAGAAGACTAAATAAAATCTATTTTTTCGGTTGTTTTATAGAAGTGTTGTCCGAAAACCTTCTTGATTTTATTATATACTTTTTTTAATCTTTTGACAAGCATTTATATTATTGTTTTGACAAATAGTCTTTGCTATGCTAAAATGTTTTCATGAAAAATAAGATTTTTACCGTTTTTTTTATTGTGGCGCTTATGCTTTTTATAATAACCTTTTCTATAGGCTTGCCAATTTATTGTAGGTTTTTTTACTATTGGCAAATAGGTCCTCTAGGATTGGTGCAAAAAACCGGTTATTCTTTTGAGCAAATTAAATCTGCCTACGATGAAGTTTTGAATTATTTAACTTTGCCAAACAAACCTTTTGGCACGGGCGTTTTTATCTGTTCAGAAGAGGGCGCTTCACACTTTGCCGACTGCAAGGGACTTTTTAATCTTAATTTAATAGTGTTAATAACTTCAAGCGCTATTTTGATTCTTACCTTTATCTTAAAAAAGAAAAAGTTAATTTCCCTTTGCCGACCATTCTCTATGCACCCTGCCTTTATCTCGGCTATTTCAATTTTTGCAATAATCTTTTTAATTCTCATTTTTGCCGTGATTGATTTTTCAGCCGTATTCGTGGTCTTTCACTTGCTTTTCTTCGCAGGCAAAGATAATTGGATGTTCGATCCAAGAGAAACGGAGATTATTAAAGCTCTCCCCGAACAATTCTTTATGAACTGCGCAATTTTAATTGGCATTAGCATACTTGCTTTTTGTTTGTCAATAATAATCGTGCAACTTATAAAACGAAAAAAATCAAATATAAAAAACAATGAAAAAAGCCGAATTTAAAATTCGACTTTTTTTATTTTAGTTTTTGCAATTGATAACAGTTGATTAAATTCCTTTGTTTTGATGAAAAAACATTATTAACTTAATTGTGATTTTACTTTGCTAAACGTGTTGCGCTTTTCTGAAAGCATTGTTTCTGGCGCTGATTCCACTTGATAATAGCCAAGTTCACTCATAAGCAAGAAAACGTTCATTTGGTCGTCGGTGGCTGTTTCCCAATTATCCCTAACTTGATTTCTAAAGCCTTTAGAACAGCCTTCTGTCATTGCCGTTGAATAAATTTTAACTAGGCTTTTTTCCAAGTTTAACATGTCTTGCAAACTGTCTTTTTCGTTTAACGTGATATCTGCTTTATAATTACTCATATTCCCCTCCTTATAACAACTCAAATAGTGCGTTAAAACGCATTTCGTGATTATCTGCAATCTTTTTAAATTTTTGAGCCAACTTTTCATTGGTCAAAATTCTTGAATAAAGCCTTGCTTTTTTGCACGCACTTTCTTCCATTGTGAGTAGGTCGGAAATAAGCGTTGCTTCCTTAGTTGTTAACATATTGTTGTTCATAACAATTCTCCTTTTTTTGTTGATAACATTATTTTTGCCAACTAAATTGTTTTTATACTTAAAAAGCCATTTGTTTGGAACAAATGACTTTTTTGATATTAAGTTTGGTTGAATTTATTAAGTACATTTCTTACAACCAGTTAGTCCTGTTTTTTCTGCTTTTGTTTTTGTCGTTTCAGAAGCATTCTTTCCCGCGCAACTTTTAGAATAGTGATATTTTTTTCCTGTTGGAGTTATATATACCTTTGTAGAAAGATCTTCTTTTTCCTTTCCACACCAAATACATTTATCGTTTTTATAAGAATGCTCTGCTTTTTCTCCATAAACAAATTTTGTAGAACCTTTAGCCCCACATTCGCAAGTGTAAAAATATTCGGCTTGTTTCAAACAAGTGGCATCGCTTAACTTGTATTTTTCACTAGATATTTTCTTGTTATATGCACAAACGTGCGGAGGTGGCGTTTGTGCGTTATCCGCACTGTAATCAAAACCACAACCACTAAAGCAAACCCCTATAGTACAAATAACTAAAAGTAACGACAAAATTTTTAATAAGCTTTTCTTCATACTTTTCTCCTAGAATAAAAAATGCGTCAACCGAAGTTGACGCACAAAAACGCAAACCCCGATTGTCGCTAAACTAATCTTAAATGAAATAGAGATAAACCCATATATTGCATTATGTGGAATTTGCGCTTTTATCAAATTCTTTACAATATATGGAAAAAAGATACCTCTTAAAATAAAAAAGTTATCTCTTTTTTCATTATTAATTAGTTTAGCATATTTAGTATATCACATATAAAATTTTTTATCAAGTGGTTTTATAGATAAAAAAACTCGACTTCTTTTTAAAGTCGAGTTTACTATATTCGCAGTATTTATCAATATCTTTTAATGTTAAAATACAATAAAGACGAGCGTTCTTGTAAGGGCGCATACTTTTTATGGTATGCAACCGAACAAAACACGAAGTAATTCGCTGTATTTTACATTAAAAACGTTCCTTCGGTGCCTTCTACCACTTTAAACATTTGAACTTGCTTGCCACTTAATGCATCGATATAAACATAATAGGTTTGACCGGAAATTTCGCCATAGAATTCATAACAAAGTTTTTCGGAAGTTTCGCCAATTGGAACAAGAGCCTTTCTTACTGCCTTAACACTAAAGCTGTCAAGGAGTTTTTGCTTTGCTTGTTCAGTTGAAATATTTGAGCTAGAGATTGTTCTTGCGTGATGATTGGTATAATATTCGGTTGCCTCTAAACCAATAACCTTGCCCGTTTCTGCACACACTCTAACCTTAATCATATCAGGGTAGATAATCGTGCCGTTATTTTCACTTACAAAATTGATAGTATAAACGTTGTTTGCAAGGTTTAACCATACTTCTTGCATATCGTTAATTTGCATTTTTTTAATGAACGCCATCGCGTTTTCTATGGCTTGTTCTTGACTTATAACAGTACTGTTACAGCTTCCAGCATAAGAAAACATCACTAACTTGCCACCTATTTTACTGATTTGAGCAAATAAAAGTTCTCCGTCAGTTTCGCCCTGCACGTTATAGCAATCTATACTTGCGCTTGTTTCCCCTGCACTTTCAATACTTGAAAAAGAATAATCGCTAAACGTCTTTACAAACACTTCTTTAGCCGTGTCAAAAGATATTTCGTTGCCACTAATACCCTTAACGGTTCTGTCTGTTAATCCATCTGAAAATGGTCCGTCATAAATTAGTTCAGGATATTGAACGGATAAGTTTTCAAGCTCGCCCAAGGTATCGAGCAATATATCCCCACTTGTTGCTTTATCGAGCTCCATAAAAGAATAGTCACTACCCATTTGACTTGTGATTTGTTGCAATGCTTTCTTTAAGGATAAGTTTGCTTCATAAAGCGCCAATAAGTTTTCTCTATCCGTTTGGGTTAACCCTCTGCCATCAATAAGTTTATTATTCAAATATTTAGCGTAATCACCAATTTGATTAATTAGTTTTGCCGTATAAAACTTGCTTTCATCGTGAAGTGGAAGGGCTTGAATATCACTCTCTGCAAGTTCGCTGTTGATAGCCGTGTCAACAAGATATTTTTGTATCGCCCCGCCGTCACGCGATGCAAGAATTTTAGATAGGTTCAAGTCTATATTATCGACCTGTTCAATAGTATCGTAAAACGACCTTTCATAACTAGAGTTGAGCATTGTGTCGTTAGCTGTTGGCATTAAAATATTAAACGTTAACACCGACGCTAAAACTAAGGTTGCAACGCCAAGTGAGATAACTGCAGCAAGCCAACCACCAAAGCCCTTGTTTTGCTCTCTTTTATTTTGCCTATCACGTTTTCTTTGTTCTTGTTTTGCTTGTTTTTGAGCAAGGGCTTCTTTTCTTCTTTGGGCTTTTTCCCTTTTAATTTCCATTTTTTTGTCTAGTCTTGCCTGTCTTTCTAGGGCAAGTCTTTTTTGTTTATCTTTCTTACTCTCATTTTTAAGCATTTGTTTTCTTTCAAAACGTTCTCTCTTTAGCGCCTCTCTTTTTTCTTGTCTTTCGGCTTTTCTTCTGTTTTTTTCACGAAGAAGCGTGGCTTTTGCCTTTTCCCTTTCTGCTTTCTTATGTGCTTTAAGCTTTGCTTTTTCCACTCTCTTTTGCGCCTCTTTTTTTCTCAATTGGGCAAGAGCTTGTTGTCTTTGCAATTTTTTCTCTTCTCTTTCTTTAAGTTTTTTCTCTCGCTTTAACGCCCTTTGTTCGCTTTTTTTAACTGAAGGCGTTTTTTGTTTGTTTTTATTTTGTTTAACGTCAGTTTGAGCTTTTTCAGCTTTTTCTAGAGCATTATTTTTCTTTTTTTCCATAATTCCTCCTTAAATTGCAAAAACGTGATTGCCTATAGTCGTGGTAGTCTTTCTTGAAAATATCCACGAACTTGTTGCCGTTCTTGGATTGTAATAATATAGCGCTCCGTATGATGGATCCCAACCGTTCAATGCATCGAGTGCGGCTTTTCTTGCAGTCGAGTTTGGCGAAAGGTTAATTTGACCATCATCAACGGCAGTAAACGCGTATCTTTGATAGATAACACCTGACATTGTGTTAGGAAAAGACGGGCTTTTAATTCTGTTCATAACCACAGCCCCAACAGCCACTTGTCCAACGTATGACTCGCCTCTTGCCTCTCCATAAATTAGCCTTGCTAAAAGGTTTATATCAGCATCGCTATATCCTGAAGATGAATTCGTGCCACTTCCAGAACTGCTCATTCCCAAAGCTGCAAGCGTTTTGTTGCCCACAATACCATCGGGGGTAAGATTATTTTTTCTTTGAAAATATTTGACGGCTTCTCTCGTTTGAGCGCCAAAGATTCCATCAATCGCACCTTTATAGTATCCCCAATTTTTCAATTTTCTTTGAATAGTTTTGACCGTTTCACCTCGATTTCCCTGCTTTATGGTTTGGGCGTAAGCCGTTTGGCTAGTGCTTGCAATAGGCACTATCGTACCCAAAGAAACACCAATGGAAACAATCATTAAAACTATTGCAATCATCTTAAAAATCTTTCTCATTTTATTTCTCCTTATTAAAAAAGTCGTTTATAATATCCAAAATCTTGCTTCTATAAACAAAACTTCTCCCCTCTCCAGTAAAGCACAAAGGTGGATAGACAACACACCACCAATTGTCTCCTTTTCCACTGCCAAGTTCTATAATCAAGGCATCGTAAAACCCACTTTCTAAACACACGTTATCATACACGCGTGTAGGGAAATTTTCTTCTCTAACGCTCGCTTTTACCGAATAGTCAAAGCCCTTTTGTAATAAAACGCCTTTTGCAACTTGCTCTATGCTAAAAAGGTTGGCGTTGAGCATGTTTTGCGCTTCTTTTTTAGTCTCACACTCGGCTATATATGGGGTTAGATAGTCAACGATTTTATCCTTAACTACATATTTAATTTGTTGGTCAGCTGATAGATTAGAGTTTGCACGGATATGTATCCTTAGATACTCCTTGTGCGATTGCTCTTCAAAAGATATTAGACCTATTCCCGACAAAACTATTATGCCGATAATTAAAAAAGTTATGCAAAGTTTTTTCATGTGAAAGTTTCTCCATTTTTTCATTTCACATAGTTTATTGACACATAGTTTAACGAATATACCTTAATTTTGTTTTTAGCCAATGTTTACTAGTAAAAAAACACCACAGTTCACTTTCTGTAAACTGTGGTGAGTTGTTTTATATGGTTTTTTAATTTGTTTCTGCCTTGAATAATTGCCCTTTATATAATGGCAAGAGTTTTTTATAAGCCTGATTTCTCTTTTTCTTGTCAAAGAACAATCCGTAAACGGCACTGCCACTTCCTGTCATCAACTGTGATTCTGCTCCTGCTTTTTGAAGGGCTGTAAGGTTGTTCTTTATTGCTGGTAATATTTCGCTCGACGCAAAATACAAATCGTTTTTTATGGTCTTTAAGAATTTTTCATTATCCCCGTCTTCTAAAGCCTTTATTGCAATTTTCGTGCAAGGCTTATACTTTTTCTTTTGCTTATCAAAAGTTTGATAACTTGTTTTTGCCGAGATTGACTCTTTTTCAGTGATTATTAAAAGATGCAGTTTCTTATCAAGTTCAAGCCTTTCAATTTTATCGCCACGCCCTGTTAAAAGCGCATATCCACCAGTGAGTAAATATCCAGAATCGCTTCCCAACGCATTTGCGAGTGGCAACATGCTTTCTTTTACGTCAAACAGCTTTTTCAAACCGTTTAGCACCCCTGCTATGTCTGCACTAGAACCACCTAGCCCTCCTCCGATTGGGATTTTCTTTATTATAGTTACGTCAACCCCTTTCGTGCCAAAACTTTTGGTAAACATTTTGCACGCTTTATATGCATTGTTTTCTATAATAGGCACTTCAACGGGCAAACCTTTCATATTAAGCTTTATCAACTTATCTTTTCGCTTTTTTATGATAATCTTATCGTTTACGTCTATGGTTGTTACCAACGTATTAAGCGTATGATAGTTTTCTTCCACCCCCAAAACGTCCAACGTCAGATTGATTTTTGCATGCGCTTTTAATTTAACTTTTTTCATAAGTATTCCTTAGTTTATTTGTTTTTAAGATATTTTCGGCTTATGTAAGTCAAAATAGTTGATTGGTTTTAATCATTTATTTTTGCCTATAAACCACTATTCTTTCATTTCCAGAAAGTGGAAATTGCAAGTCTTTATTGGTTTGTATTAACGTGTCTGGGCAAATGTTAAGACGTTTTGCAAGAGAAAAACATTCCTCCCCAGCCCCTGCAAGATAAATACTGATTGCACATGGGTTTTCTTGCTTTTCGCCCAAAATTTTCACGTCTTTTATAAAACAAAGCTTGCTCTTTTCAAGAGGATAAACGGTCAAGTAAATTTGCCCGTCTAAATCCATTTCGGTTGCAGACAATATCTTTGCTCGACCAGAAAAAGCCCTTGCTCTTACGTCAAACTCGGTTTGACAATTAAATTCTCCTTCCAACTTCTTTTCAAAAGGAGCAACCAATTGCCTTGAAAACAACTTGCCCTCGCCGTCTCTTAAATAAGCCGTTGCGTTATACACGCCCGTTACTTCTAACCCCTCGCAATCGCATTTGGTTTGAGTGATTAAAACGCTTTCTGCACAAACGGTTACCACGACTGCGCCTAAAGGGATTTCTTGAGTTTGCGCCCTTGCGTTTACACCAAAATTATACGACCTAGTTTCAAGTAAGTTATATTGCTCGCAATCCTCTTTAACCACGTCAATTTCATTTTCCGTACAAAAGGCGTCTAATGCCACCGATTGCATACTATTGGTATAAACTTGCCCCTCGAACTGCAGTTGCACGTTGGCACGGACTACACTAGTTCCGTTTTCAAAATCCACTTCAACGTCCGTGCTTGCTTTCTTCTCTGTTACGAATGCCACTGCCTGCATATTAGGCATTGCGTCCTCACACTCTATTTCCATGCGATAAGGCAAAATTCTGTTTTCTTTTATTATATCTCTTTTATCGTTTTTTTGCAACAATACCAGGGACAAAAGTACTTCGCCATCAACAATTATTGAGCCCATTCCACTTTGAACGGCTGTAATTATGCTTTGGGCTTTGTGAAACAAAACTTCTTGAACGGGAAAATTAAGTTCAAATTCTTCTTCCATTGGATAAGCGCCATAGCAAAGCCCCAATCCACTATTTGCAGTTATTTCCTTTTCTAAAGCAAAGATCTTTTCTCCACCAATAAGCGCGCTTTTAGTTTCGCACTGCTCTATGCGAGCCGATACAATTAATATCGCTTTGACTTCTAAATACGAACTAGAGAGGTCTTTTTCTATCTTTTCCACGTCGATAGACATACTGATTTTGCTGTCTTCTGATATGCTTTCGTTTAAGAGTTCGCCTCTTATCTCATAACCACATTCACTTTTTTTAATTTCTCCGTCAGTATCCGTATAGCATATATAAAAAAGTGCTTTTCCATCATACTTAACTTTGCCAGAACAAACCTCGCCCTTTTCTATCACGGCAAAAGGTGAAATGCTTATAACATCTTGCACTTCTTGTGTCGTTACCGTCGTCTTGCACTCTATTTTAATTTGTTCTTGTATTTGTGGTATTCTTTTACTATAACTTATTTTTTCAAAAACAGGTTCTACCATAAACCCCTCCATAAATTTTCGTTTTTTAGCCTTTATAAATGTATATTTGCCAATTTTGAGATTTATGCTAATTTTACATAAAAGAAAAAACGCGCTAAAAAGCACGTTCTTAATTTACGATATTATCGTTCATATCGAGTTCTTTTAACTTAACACGCCCACACATATATTCTGAATAAGAATACGTGGTCTTGCCCTTAAACGCTTTATCTTGGGGACAAACGGTAAATAGCGCAGGATAAACACCCTTCACTTTGCCAATGAAACTAATCATTTTGTTCCTTCCAAGATTAATGGTCACCGAAACGGGCTTTTCTTGCATGTTCTTGATGTTGTTCTTTACTTCTGATAATGAGGTTGTATTTTTAATCATATAAAAATTATTGCTTATTTTTTAATTTTTATACATTTTTAAAAATCTTCGTCCTCATCCTCCTCGTCTTCTTCCTCTTCTTCATCTTCATCATACTCAAAGTCAGAAGCATCAACCTCAGGAATATCGTCAAAGTCATCGTCAATTTCTTCTTCTTCGATTTCCTCTTCTTCCTCTTCAAGCAAGTCGCCTTCTTCTTCAGCAAGCTTGTTTAAAGAAATCATTTCTTCGTCCTCTTCCTCTTCTTCCTCATCGTTGTCAAGATATTCCTTCCACGATTCGTCATCTGGATCTTCACGATTGTCTTTATATTCTTTTTCTTCTATACATTTTGCGCACATCTTTTCGCCCGGCTTAATATAGTTTTGATGACAAACTGGGCAAAGCTCTAAAAGTTCGTTTTCATCTTCATCATCAACGGCAAAAACTAGTTGTGGCCCTTTTTTCAATTCTGCCTTACAAACCGCGCAATATTCTTCCCCCCTTTTGATGTAATTTAATTCACATCTTGGGCATTTAATATAATCTCCCGGCATAGTAAATTCTCCATATATACCATATATATTATTCTTTCGTCAAAACTGTTAATATCTTTGACCTGCTATATTATATATACATATAGAAAATTTGTAAACTGTTTTTTAGAAAATTTTTAATTTTTTTCAAAATTTTT
>JAZUSI010000121.1:0-30106 GCA_045606665.1 Christensenellaceae bacterium | reverse complement strand
GTGATTTTCATTTTAATAGAGAAAACCTTTTATCAAAGGCGCAAAAGTACATAACAAAAAAATTTGGCGAAGAATATGCCAGAAAAATTTTTATAGAAAACGCAAAACAAATTATTGAAGGTTAGACCAAAGTCTAACCTTTTTTAAGGGGATATATGCAAAAAAGAATTATTGCAATCGGTGGTGGAGAGATTAGGAATAAAACCACTTTAGAAATTGATAGATACGTTGCTAATTTAGCAAAAGAACACGCAAACGGCGTTAGGGCAAACGCGCTTTTTATTGGCACGGCTTCACACGATAGTATGCCATACTTTAACAGTTTTAGAAAGACCTATACTTCGGTTTTTGATATAAAGGCAGAAGTTGCGCTTATGGTTTACGGCGAGATGGATATAACTAAGATAGCCGATAAAATTGAAAAAGCCGACTGCATATATATCGGTGGTGGAGATACCGTGTATATGCTTGAAAAATGGAAAGAATTGGGTGTTGATAAACTAATTATAGATGCCTATAATCAAGGTAAAATTATTTGTGGATTATCTGCAGGGGCAATCTGTTGGTTTAAGGATATGTACACTGATTATGAGATAATGCGTGGGCAAAGCGCTGATTACGTGTTAAGAAAAGGGCTTGGCATTTTAGAAGACTGTATGTGTCCACATTTTGACGAGAGAGAAACCGACTTTATGAAAGCATTAGAAAAAGGTGATATCAAAAAGTGTTATTGTGTGGAAAATAACTGTGCTATAGAGTTTGTTGACGGAGCTTTTACAAAAACGATATCAGCTGGTGGAAAGGCTTATTTAATCGAAAAAGACGGAGAAAGTATAACTAAGAAAGAGTTATGAATAAAGTAAACTACAATAAACTTATGCTTGAAGAAATATTAAAGAACAATGGAGAAAAGAAGAAGCTGTTGCTTCATTCTTGTTGTGCGCCTTGTTCAACGGCTTGCATTGAAAGACTAAAAGAGCATTTCGAATTGACAATATATTATTATAACCCAAACATAGATACTTTTGAAGAATTTACTCACCGTGCAACAGAACAGGTTAAATACTGCGAAAAGGTAGGGGTAAATTGCATTTTAGCTGATTATGATAAGCATGCGTTTCTAACGGCATGTAAGGGAAAGGAAAAGGAAAAAGAGGGTGGAGCAAGGTGCAAAGAGTGTTTTAACTTAAGGCTTTTAAAAACGGCAAAAAAAGCAAAGCAAGAAGGTTTTGATTATTTTGCAACAACTTTGACCGTTAGCCCCCTAAAAAACGCTTGTCTAATAAATGAAATAGGTGTAAAATTAGAGAAAGAATTTTCAGTCAAATATTTGCCTACCGATTTTAAGAAAGAAAACGGGTATTTGCGCTCAATAACATTGAGTAAAGAAAACGATATGTATCGTCAAAATTATTGTGGCTGTGAGTTTTCAAAGGAAAAATAGATTATGCAAGAATTTTTAATAATGCTAAAAAACGTTATAATTTTCATATTATTGGCTGTTCCTGGTTTTGTTGCCGTAAAAGCAAAACTCTTTAAGAGCGAAGATTCTAACGTGCTATCAAAAGTGGTGCTTTTCGTTGCTATGCCATTTTTTATTGCTGCAAGTACCTTTAATATACCTTTAACCGAACAAATGGCGATAAAACTATTAATCGTTGCTGGTTTGTATTCAGCGTTCACCGTTTTGTTGTTTTTTCTTGCAAAAATATTTATTAAAAAAGATGATAAAAATGCACTTGCCGGATTAGAAAGGTTTAGTTTAATGTTTTCAAACAACGGCTTTATCGGGCTTCCTCTCGCTGAAATAATGTTTGGCTTAGATAGTCCAATAATCGCATATATAGTCGTTATAAACGTTATAAATAACGTCGCTTTAATGGTTGTAGGACCTTATATGTTTACGGGCGATAAGAGTACTATTTCCTTTAAGGGGATATTAAAAAGTCCAGTTTTAATAGCGTTTTTAATTGCTTTTATAATAAATTTAATCGGCGTTAAACCGATTACTGAGGAGTGTTTGTATTACTCTAATTATTTAAAGAGTATAGTAACACCACTCGCAATGACAATTTTAGGCATGAAATTTGCAGGCGTTAAAATGTCGGCATTATTTACTAACAGAAAAGTCTATTATATTTCCTTTCTTAAACTCGTGTTGTTCCCAGCCATACTTATAGTTCTTATGTTAGTTATTAAATTTATAGTTGGTCTTGAAAGTGCAATTATAATAGCCGTGTTTATCGGTTTTGGAACGTCAACTGCAACGCTAACGACAAGCATTGCCGATAGATGTGGAGTAGGACAAACTGAGTCTTCGCTTTACGTTTTGGGCTCAACCTTATTTTCGGTTTTAACCTTACCGATATTATACGCACTGCTTTGTTTGTTTATATAAAAAAAGGTGGCAAGCGCCACCTTTTTTGGTTTTAAATTATAATATGTTTTCCCACGATAACATAAAGGTCTTTGGGATTTGTTCGGTAAGTTCGATTAGAACTTCTATTTTAGAGATGGCGTCCTTCCACTCTTTATCTCGAACTAGCGTTGCAGATTCTGCCAGCCATAAGTCCATTTCCTTTATGTCGTTGTGTGGTATGAAAATATGCAAAACTTTCTTTTTGGCTATCCAATTTTTTTGCACAGCGTAAACGTCGTCCTGAGTGGCAGTAGTATCATCAACCTTATCGTAAAGGGTAACTAAAACGTCGTGCATCTCATCAAATTGTTTTGTAACGAAGGTATTTTCATAGATTGCCCCAACTATTAAAAGACAGGCAACAACCAAGATTGACGTGATGGTCTTTACCATTGTACACCTTCCTTTAAGGCAAAAGAAGTGATTAAGTATTTTTTGCCCTTTTGTTTAAAGTAAACTCGTCCCGTTCCATCAATGGTCATAACTTCGGTGTTTTTTAGCGAAGTTTTTTGTTCTTTTATAAAGTTAACAAGTTCTTGCTTATCGCTCTTAATCATTGAAAGGTTATGGTTTTCCACTCTGCCCTCGGCAACTATTAAAAGAGGTAGGGAAGAAGTTGTATGTTTTTTATCGTTATTTGGAAAGGCTGATAGCGAGCCGTTTGTTTCGTAAATAGCGTAACTTAAATCATCAAACGAAAAATAACCTGCTGTGCGCATACTTTCAATCAAGTCGTCAACACCCAAGTTATTGCGTTTTAATTCCAACACGTTCACGCCGTTTTTGTTAATAACAACGCTTGGTTTACCGGAAATAAAACGTCTGACCAAACTGCCACCTTGCTCTAATATTGTTAAAATTTGGTGCAACAAAAATACGCAAACTATAGCAACTATGCCATAAGTTAAGGGTATAGACACGTCTGTCATAGGGATACAAGCAAGGTCGGCGATAATTAGAGTTATCACAAACTCGTAAGGCTGCATTTCGCCTATCTCTCTCTTTCCCATAAGTCGCATTAAAACAATTAAAGTTATTATAATAATAAACGTTCTAATAAAGGTTACTGCCATGGGAATAGTATTTGATATTTAAGAGAATTTATGCCTAAATTCATTGACAAAATATGATGATATGTGTTATTATCAGCACATAGAGTAGCAAAGATGCGTCAAGTGTTGCAAAATGGGATGTCGTTTGCAAACGAAAGGAAAATCCTGCGGTGTCTTTGCGCGTCCGCTATTATGATTTGCTTTCTATTAAAGGCAATAATTTTATCGGTCTCTCTAAATTTATTTTGGGAGATTTTTTTATGTCAAACAAATTAAAAAAGCTGTTATTTTCGGAAATCTTAATTGATTTAAGCAAAACTCAAAAAATAGCATATATTGCGCTTATGTCTGCACTATGCGTTATCTGCAACATGTTTTTTGAGTTTAAACTTGCAGACACGCAGTTTTCCTTGACCATTTTCTTTTCGGCTATGACGGGTATGATTATAGGACCAATCTTTGGGTTTGTCGCTTGCTTCGTGGGGGATTTAGTTGGTTTTTTATATAACTCTGGTGGATTTATGTATTACCCTTGGATAGGCTTGAGCATGGGGCTTATTGCAATGATTTCAGGGCTTATCATTAACGGCGTTGAAATTAGAAATAAATTTGGTGTGTATCTTAAAATTGCCATTGTTTGCGTATTGACATTTTTAGTTTGTACAATAGCTATAAACACCACTATGTTTTGGGTGGTATATAACACTAAAAAAGTTCCGTTTACAGCATATTTGTTCACAAGACTTTTCGTGCAAGGTCAAATTTGGAATAGTTTACTAAATTACGCATTGCTCTTTGCATTATATCCTATCATTTTGCGTCTTAAAAACACCCTTGTGCGTTCAAATAAGGGTTAATAACATATAGAAAAAGTTTATTTAGAGTGGTTTTTATAAAAGTTAATTTTAGATTTACCTTTTTAGGATATAATAAAATAAAAGAGAAAAGGAAAGTAAAATGTTAAAAACTAAAGACCATGAAAATTACGATTATATTGAAATAATTGTGAAAAAAGAAAACGTAGATGAAGTAGTTGCATCTTACGGCAAGTTTTTATGGAAAGAACTTTCTAGAAAAGAGGATAGAAGATACAACGACGTTATTCATCTATCTTTTTATCGCGAGCATAATATTCCTTCTAAGGATAGACTTCAATTATTACAAGTATATTATGAATTTACCCTAAATGAAAGGTCAGAAGCGTTTGATAAAAAGCATCATAAATCAAATGCGGGTATTTGCAATTTGGTATTTTTTACCACGTTAATACTCGTAGGTTTATGGTGGTTTATTTTTTATATGCAAACTATACTTGCCTTTATTGGTGCAATGGTTTTTACTTTAAGCATTTCTTTAATTGCTGTTTTTTTCGGCAAAAAGCTAAACAATCTTCGTAAAAGAGAAAGCAAAAGTTTTAAAGTTAAAGAACAAAAACAACAAGAAAAAATACAAGAAATTTTAAGAGAAGTTGAAACCTTGACTTCTGTTAATAAGGGGGGAGAATTATGAAAGAAAAACAACAACCCCCATTAATTAAAACTTTTCACGTGGGTAAACGGGTGCGTTCACCATATAAGGACGTTGTTAAAATTAAGACTGAAAATAATGGGCTCGGAGTATTAAAGGCGCTTCTAATCTTTGGGATAATCTTGTTTCAACTTTTAATATTCGTGCTTTTTCATGCTACATTTATGCTTTCTTATAAATGGACGGCACTCGGCACGTTTATATTGAGTTTAATAACTTGTATATACGTTTTGTCATCAAATAAGAACAGTCACAGCAAGGCTGTTTGGATAATATTTTTATTGATATTTTTCCCTTTTGCATACCTTTTTTATATAATCAGTGACGAGCGTGTGCTTATGCTTGGCTCTGGGAAGCGCTATAAACGAATTTTTAACGAAACTAGAGACTTTATTCATCAAAACGACGTTAAATTATCAAACAAGAAAGTTAAAAATGATTGTGAATACCTATTTAACGCAGGTGGTTTTAACGCATACACCAACACTATAAGTAAGTATTTTAGTTCGGGGGGCGCTTTCTTTGATGACGTACTTGAAAGACTAAAACAAGCAAAAGAATTTATATTTATAGAATTCTTTATTATTTCTGATGGAGTTTTACTAAATCGCACTTTGAATATTTTAGGCGAGAAAGTAAAAGAAGGTGTAAGAGTTAGAATTATTTACGACGATATGGGCTCGCATAAGACCTTATCGAGAAGAACTAAAAAGAGAATAAGAAATATGGGGATAGAACTTTGCCCATTTAATAAAATTCTTCCTTTCTTCTCGGTTATGTTAAATTATCGCGACCATAGAAAAATAATAATCGTTGATGGAAAGACGGCATATACCGGTGGCACTAACTTAGCTGATGAATACGTAAATGAAAAACGTATGCACGGATATTGGAAAGATAATGCAATTAGGCTTGATGGTTGTGCAGTCGATGGATTTACCCTTATATTTTTAAGACAGTGGGAATTTTTGAATAAGAAAAAAGAAGACTATTCACAATATTTAAATAAAGCTGAAAAGTTTGACAATAATTCAATTTACGTGCCTTACGCTGATGGACTTGACTATTCAGCGTCTATATGTAAAAGCACGTATGAAAATATGATTGCTGGTGCAGATGAGTTTATCTATATGATGACTCCGTATTTTATAGTGGACGATACGTTCGCTAACATTTTGATAACTAAGGCTATGAGTGGCGTTGACGTTAGGATAATTATTCCAGAAGTGCCTGACAAAGCTTTCGTGTATGGCGTTACCAGAAACAACGTGGAAAAGTTAATTGATTATGGGGTAAAGGTTTATTGTATGAAAGCATCTTTCGTGCATAGTAAACTTTTGCTTACTGAAAACAGCGTGGTGGTCGGTTCAATCAATATGGATTTAAGAAGTTTTTACCAGCAATTTGAGTGTGCCGTCTATTTAGATGATTATGAGGTTAGAAAGACAGTTGAAGCCGACTTTAATCAAACTTTTAGCGATAGCCTTTTAATAACTGAAAAAAACAAATTGAGAAACCACGTATTTTATCGTATGTTCGCAGGGGTTATGCAAATATTCGCCCCATTTATGTAGGGAATATGACAACAGAGAATAAACAAATCGTAAAAAGGCTTATTGTTTCTTTGGCTATAATTGGAGTTTTAGTTTTAGCGATATTTCTTTTGTTAAAGCATTTTGGATTTACCGATCTAACCAGAGAACAAATTCAAGCTTATATAATAAGTAAAGGAGTTATAGCGCCTCTTGTTTTTATTTTGATATCGTTTGCGCAAGTAACCCTTATTCCTATTCCTGGAACAATAACCATACTTGCAGGAATATATTTGTTTGGGGCATGGGAGTCCTTTATATATTCATATATAGGAACACTCGTTGGTGCAATCGTATCCTTTGCACTTGGAAGACTTGTCGGAAAACCATACGTTAATTGGGTTACTGGTGGACAGGAAAAAACCGAACAACTGATAAAAAAACTTGATGGCAGAGAAAACGTATTTTTGTTTTTTGCATTTTTGCTGCCACTTTTTCCAGATGATATTCTATGTGCCATTGCAGGCGCATTACCGATAAAGTGGCTTACCTTTATCATTATGCAAGTTATAACTCGTGCAACTTCAATCTTGGGTATAATGTTCTTTATGTCGGGAGAAGTTATTCCTTATCATGGTTGGGGAATAGTGGTTTTAGTTATACTTGCAATAATTTCAATCGTGGCGTTCGTGTTAAGCATTATATATTCAAAACAACTCAACGATTTTTTTATTAAAATGGTTGATAAAATAAAATAGGAAGAAGAAAAAATGAGTCTAAAAGATAGAGTTGCTTTTATTACAGGGGCAAGTGGTGGCATTGGCAGAGAAATTTGCTTAGCCCTTGTAAAAGAAGGGGTAAAGGTCGTGCTATTTGGTGGCACAAAAGAAGAAAAATTAAAAGATACTGCAAAGACTTTAGAAGAATTTGGTGGGGAGATTAAAGTGTATGCAGGTGATTTAACTGATGACAAGACTTTAGACGAACTATTTGAAAGGGCAATAAAGGAAATTGGCAAGATTGATATTCTTATCAACAACGCTGGCATGGCGTTTAACTGTGATTTTGAAAAGACTGAAAGAGAAATTCTTGATAAGATTATGAATATCAACTTTAGGTCGCCATATCTTTTAACTCAAAAGGCACTTCCTTACATAAAGAAGTCAAACAGGGCAAGTATTATAAACATAGCATCGGTGGTGGGGCACGTGGGCTATCCACAACAAAGCGCATACGTTGCCTCTAAACACGCACTCTTGGGTTTTACAAAGTCGCTTGCAAACGAAGTGTATAAAGACGGAGTTAGGGTGCATGCAATTTCTCCAGGTGGAGTCTATACCGATATGATAAAGATTGCTCGCCCAGACCTAACTAGTGAGGGCATGATTATGCCAACAGAAATTGCAGACATCGTTATGTTTTTGCTTAAAAATCGTGGCAATGCAGTTATCGATGAAATAGTTGTACATAGGCTAAATAAACAGCCGTTTATAGTTTAAGTATTATTTGAGTGAAGTTTCCTTTTTTTGTCAAAAGGGAACTTCTTTTTTATGTATTCTGTAGAAACAAGGTTAAAGCCGATATATAAAAGTGCGTTGAAAATAATCATGGTTATACTGCAAATGAAAAAGGTTAAGAATGTACCAACTATAGAAATGAGAAGTTTTTTAAGCATTTGCCCAAATAAAACGGTTGGGAGTAATATTAAAAAAGCATAAAAAACAAATTTTAAATATTTAGGTTTTTTCTGGCAGTGTTTATTTAATAGAGCAAGATTCAATAAAGTCGTAATGCCGTAAATTGCAGTAAAACCGATCAAAAGAGAGTATATTCCACATATGCTTGGCAAAAACCAAATACAAAGTAACATTATAAACCCACTTATCACAAAATAAATCAGCGTTTTATTTTCTAGCCCCATAGAGTTGAGCATGCTTGTGGTTATGCTAGATAAACTCATAAATAGCATTAAAAAGGCAGATGCAGTAAGATATTCACCACATTGATGACTGTCAAAGACCAAAACACCTATTTGTTCGCCACATACGAAAAAAACGGGAATAAAAAGGCAGGTTAAAAAGGTGGCAAATTTGATTGATTTTTCCACGTCACGCTTTAAGTAAAAATACTTCTTTTTATAGTAATTTTCAGAAATTTCAGGGACGAGTACTAGTGTGAAAGAACCAATCAGTGTGGTTGGGATATATAGAAGTGGAATTGCTTGCCCAACGCAAGCACCAAAAATAGACATAGCTTGATTATTGCTCATTCCACTTGCAACCAAACGCAAAGGCAAAATAATGGAAATAAGTGATGTAGTTATAGAGTTTGCCGTGCGCATTGCCGTTATAGGCATGGCAGAAGATAAGAGTGGTTTAAATTGTCCTTTTGGATTTTTAAGCTTGTGTTTTCTAAAAAAGAACACAAGCGTTGCAAGGGTAAAAGAAAAAAGGTAAGAACAAAGAACTGCAACGCCAGCACGAAAAGCGCCTTGATATACACTCGTAGCCGAATTTATTAAAATTATTCCTATTACGATCATACAAACTTCTTCTAGAAGTTCTATGATGCTATATGGTAAAAAGTCTTTGTCTCCCCAAAAAACGCCACGTAAAACTGAATATACAGAAGTAAAAATTAATCCTGGCAGGACCACTAAGAATATGTCAACGCATCTTGTGTCTGCAAATAAAAAATTAAAAAAATCGGTAAAAATAAAAAATATGGCGCATATAGGTATGACCACTAAAAGAGTAAAGGTAATTCCAGCAGTAATTATTTTTTGTACCTTGTCTTCACAATTTTCTGCGCGATATTTAGTCATTAATCTTGAAACTGTGATAGGAGTGCCAGAACAAGAAAAGGTTAGTAAAAGGGCAAAGACGGATAGAGCAACTTGATAAAGCCCTATTCCTTCCGTTCCTATGGTTCTAGATAGGTAAATGCGATATAAAAAACCAAGGAATTTTTCGCTTATAGAAAAAACGGTTACAATTGCAACTGTTTTAAAAAACTTTCTCATACTTGCCCCCAAATTAAACTTGTCTATATATTCTATTCGTGAAAAATCTTAAATATAATAAAGGTATGGAAAAGTTTTTTTATCGCGTCAAAGACGGGGATACAGTTTTAAACATATGCCAATCATTTAATTGTTCCATGGGGAAATTGATATTTTTAAACCAATTAAAAAAAGAGGTGCAAGCAGGTGATGTTTTGCTTATTGAACGCGAACAAAAAGTTTATGTAGTCAAGGTTAAAGATACGTTGGAAACCCTTTCAAAAAGGTTTTGTATTCCACCTCAAAAAATTTTAGAGATTAATCACATTCCTTATATTTTTTGTGGGCTTGTCATTTCCATTTAAAGCATCAGCAGAAGTTGGTGCTTTTTGTAATTTTAAACGATACTAAAAGCTAATAATTGACTTATTGCTGATGATATGATAAAATAAAAACACTTCAGTTTATTAATTTATGACAAAATTTACGAGAGAAAAAGGAATATGATTAAAAATAAACTTTCTATAGACAAATATTTATCTATAATATTCAACCTTTCTATATTCCTGTTTTCAATTATAGGTTTTTTTCTTTCTTGCTTGTATGCGCGTAGAGACGGATATTCTCATTGGCTGACAAGGTTGTTGTATTTTACACAGCAATCAAATCTTTGGATAGGGATTACGTCTTTAGTTTTTGCCATCATGCTTATTAAAGGGAATACATCGATAAAAAACTTGAAAATAATTAGTATTTTTAAGTATATGTTTACCGTTTCGATAACTGTTACGTGTGTAGTGTTTTGCTCTTTCCTTGCACCTTTTGCTGATTTTAACGTGTGGACGTTTGCGAGCGTTTTAACGCATATACTTGTCCCATTTTTATCAGTTATTGATTTTTTCACCAATAAAAGCATTGTTAAAATTGATAAAAAACACGTTTGGTATGCACTTTTCCCAGTGTTAATTTATTTTGTTTTTGCAAGTATTTTATGTATATTAAGGGTTGACTTTGGGAGGGGCGATCCATATCCGTATTTCTTTATGGATTTCTATTCTGAAGTGGGTTTGTTTGGCTTTATTGCTAAATGGCCACCACAAATTGGTTCGTTTTATTGGCTTGTATTTTTCTTCGTTCTCATATATTTATTGAGTAACGCATATTACAAAATTCAAATTTATTTTTTAAATAAAAGGGAGAAATTATGAAAAAAATAGCAGTTCTATTTGCCGATGGCACAGAAGAAGTTGAAGGATTAACTTCCGTTGATATTTTAAGAAGGGCAGGGGCAAAATGTGATATCGTATCGGTTAATGGTGAATTTTTAACTGGTTCACATGATATCGTTGTAAAAGCTGATAAGTTAATTAATGAAATAGACAAAACAGAATATGATGCAGTGGTTATCCCTGGTGGTATGCCAGGTGCAACTAATATTGCAAACAATAAAGATGCCATTTCACTTATTGAATATGCTATAAAAAATGATAAGTTGATTGCATCAATTTGTGCGTCACCTGCCGTCGTTTTGGCAAGTAACGGCTTAATTAAAAATAAAAAAGCCACTTGTTATCCAGCAGGTCAATTTATTGATATGATAGGTGAAAATTACACTGGAGCAGACGTTGAGACAGATGAAAATCTTATCACGGCAAACGGACCAAAGAGCGCACTTAAGTTTTCTTTAGAGATTGTCAAAGCTTTGGATTTAGAAATTAATTTTTAATTTTATCATAACGTAGTTGACAACATCAATCATTAATGATATAATTATGAACGTTAAGGGAGTAGTCGCCCAAAAAAACTTTGGGGAACTGTCAACATCTTGAGATAAATCTCTGGCTGTTCTTAATTGACCAGACTTGCTAAAAGCAGGCTCGGTCTATATATTAAAATAAAACCGAGCAATTATAAAAAGTTGCTCGTTTTTTTTTGTAAAACTATGGAAATATTTTTTTATTTATGTTAAAATAAATGATATATGCATAAACTAAAAAAATAAATAAAAAACTAGAAAAAATTTAAGGAGATAAGAAGGTGAAAGCACATTTAGACAGTGTTGATAGTATTCTATCACATTTTTCTTCTGACCAAGTTAGTGGCTTAACCACGGCACAAGTTGAAGAAAAAAGAGCACAGTTTGGCCAAAACAAATTGCAAGAAAAAAAGAAAAAATCATTGTTCGCTAGATTTTTAGACCAATTCAAAGATGCAATGATTATCATTTTATTGATTGCGGCGGCAATATCACTTGGCGTTGCTATCTATGATGGTATAACACATGGATTTGACGTTGTTGAGATGATAGAGCCATTTTTAATTCTTGCTATCGTTTTAATCAATGCGATAATGGGTGTAGCACAAGAAAGCAAAGCTGAAAAAGCTCTTGACGCACTTAAAAACATGTCTGCTCCACACGCGCGCGTTATTCGTGATGGGGTTGAAAAGATTATTATGTCATCTGAACTTGTTCCCGGCGATATTATCAAATTAGAAGCTGGTGATTTTGTTCCTGCAGATGCAAGACTTATTAAAAGCGTAAATTTAAAATCTGAAGAGTCTGCTTTAACGGGGGAATCTGTTCCATCTGAAAAATTTGCAGAAGCAGAAGTTAAAGAAAAAGCGCCTATTGGTGATAGAACCAATATGGTTTTCTCTGGTTGTTCTATAACCTATGGAACTGCTTTAGCTATAGTTACTGCTACGGGTATGGATACTGAAATGGGGAAAATTGCAGGTATTCTTGCTAATGAAGAGGAAACGAAAACCCCTTTGCAAGAAAAACTCGCAAAACTCGGCAGTATGCTGGGTATTCTTGTACTTGGCATTTGTTTTATTATGTTTTTAGTACAAATCATAAGAGATGGATTAAGCTTTACTAATATAATTGCCTCGTTTATGTCTGCTATTTCTTTGGCTGTTTCAGCAATCCCAGAAGGGTTACCTGCAGTTGTTACTATCGTTTTATCTATCGGCGTTCAACGTATGGTTAAAAAGAACGCTATTATTAGAAGACTTCCTGCTGTTGAAACGCTAGGCAGTGCATCTATAATCTGTTCAGATAAAACAGGAACGTTAACGCAAAATAGAATGACGCTAGTAAAAACTTACGTTGATGGTGGCGAGATTATTGATTTTAATGGAAGTGCTGAAGGCGATACTTATAAAATGCTTTGTTACGGCAGTCTTTGTTCTGATGGCAAAGTTGTTTTTGAAAATGGTATGGAACAGCATATTGGCGACCCAACTGAAACTGCTATCGTTCTTGCTGCACACAAAGCCGGTGGTATTCAAGATGAATTGAATGCTCAAAGTCCAAGAGTGGGAGAACTTCCTTTTGACTCTGATAGAAAACTTATGACAACCGTTAACGTTATAAATGGCAAACCTATTGCAATCGTAAAAGGTGCGTTTGACGTTATTGCAAAACGAACGATTAAAGGGGACGTTGATAAGGCAAAAACTGCTTGTGACGAAATGAGTTCAAATGCTCTTAGAGTTTTAGCCGTTGCATATAAAGAGTTAGACGGTATTCCAGAAAAGCCTACCTTTGAAGAATTGGAAAATGGTCTTACGCTTGTTGGGCTAGTAGGAATGATAGACCCACCAAGACCAGAATGTAAAGTGGCAGTTGAAACTTGTAGAATAGCAGGGATTAAACCTGTTATGATTACTGGAGATCACATCGTTACTGCAACAGCAATAGCAAAAGAACTCGGCATTTACGTTGATGGTGATAAGGCTATAACTGGCGCAGAACTCGATGAAATGAGTGATGAAGAACTTGACCAAAAAGTTCAAGACATTTCTGTTTACGCACGTGTTTCTCCAGAAAACAAGATTAGAATAGTTAAGGCTTGGCAAAAGAAAGGTCAAGTTGTTTCAATGACTGGTGACGGCGTTAACGATGCTCCTGCGTTAAAGGCCGCAGATATCGGTTGCGCTATGGGCATAACGGGAACAGACGTTGCTAAGGGTGCTGCTGATATGACTTTGACTGATGATAACTTTGCAACGATCGTTGATGCAGTAAAAGAAGGCAGAGGCATATTTGAAAACATTAGAAAGGTTGTAGGGTTTTTACTTTCTACTAACCTCGCAGAAGTTTTAGTAGTCTTTATTTCAACAGTATTTTTAGGATCTATTGCTGGACTCGGAAATCCGTTTATCCCTATTCAACTTTTATGGATCAACCTTGTTACCGATTCGCTTCCTGCTGTCGCATTAGGTATGGAAGCAGTAGAAAATGATATTATGTATCATAAGCCTAAACATAAGAATGAAAGTTTATTTGCTCACGGTTTAGGTGTTAAAATAGGGCTTAATGGCGTTTTGTTAACCATTACTACTTTGGTTGGATACGTGCTTGGTGCAGTTATTATGAGATATCCTTCTGGCGCGTTGAATCACACTGCAGGAAGCACTATGGCGTTTATGATACTTGCGATGAGTCAACTTGTTCAAGCGCTCAATATGCGTTCATCACATTCGCTATTTAAGGTTGGATTTTTCTCAAACAAGACCATGAATCTCTCATTTTTGGTTTGTACGTTGTTGACGGCGTTCGTGCTCTTTATCCCTGGCGTTGTAAACGTGTTTGGAATGATGATGCTTGAAGGGTGGTTGTATTTAATTGGTTTAGGATTATCGCTTCTTCCATTACTATTTATGGAACTTGCAAAGTTGTTTGGATTTATTAAACACACTCATCATCGTGAAAAATAATTAATTAAATTTCTAATAAATAAGTAAAATTTTTTTAAGTCGTTGCCAAGACTGGCAGCGGCTTAAATTTTATCTCGCTGCCTTAAAAATGTTGATATTCTGTTTACAAACAAAGCTTTTATATGTTACAATTATGTATATATATTTATTAAAATAAGCAAAATATTTAACAAGGTGAACTATGCTTGATGAAAGAGCTTTGGCTTTGTTAGATATTATTAATTTTGAATGTAGTAGCGGTGGATATAAAGTTTTTTTTATAAAAGATTTAATCTCCTCAATACCTGAGAATTTAGCAGTTGATGAAAACCAACTTTTTGAGTGTATTGAAACGTTGTCAAACCATCAATATATTTGTGTTAAATATCAAGACCAAAAGGAAATTTGCTTAACTTCGCTCGTAAAAGGGCGAGTGGAAAGCGAAAATAGGCTTGATGCACAAATTGAGAATTTAGAATTGAATAAAAAACATTTTTTCTTTTCCTTTTTAGGTGCACTTTTAGGTGGTATTTGTGCCTTTATCTTGGCATTATTATTCAAATTTTTAGGGGGAGTATGATGCTTGATAGATTGGAAAAAAAGGTTATGATGACACTATGCGTTGAGATGAAATCAAAGGACACTATCTTGATAAGTCCTTTGGATTTACTTAAAATGGTGGGGGTTGAAAATCTTTCAATTTCTAGATTAGAAAAGATCATAAGAGATTTAAGCACCGATGGATATTTTGATCTCGTATACTCGGATAGACGTGGGGAAACCGTTTACTGTATATCTTTAATGGAAAAAGGGAAAGGATATTTAAGAAGCGAAACACAGAGAAAAAGAAACCTTTTTTCAAGGCTACTATTGACAATCGGTTTTGCAATCGTCAGTTTTTTAGTTGGACTAATTTTGAAGAAGATTTTTTAGTTTATGGAAAAAAGAGATTTTATTTTACAATCTAAATATCAGCCGACGGGTGATCAACCACAAGCAATAAAATTGCTCACTGAAGGCTTAAACGACGGCTTGCGCACGCAAGTCCTTTTGGGTGTTACTGGAAGTGGTAAAACTTTCACCATGGCAAACGTTATAAAAAACGTAAATAGACCTGCTTTAGTTATTGCGCACAACAAAACTCTCGCCGCCCAACTATGTAATGAGTTTAGAGAATTTTTTCCGAATAATAGAGTGGAATTTTTTGTTTCATATTACGATTACTATCAACCGGAAGCATATCTTCCAAGTACGGATACTTATATTGAAAAGGACCTTGCTATAAACGATGAAATAGATAAACTTCGCCACTCGGCGACCTGTTCTCTTGCAGAGAGAAGTGATACCATTGTGGTTGCATCAGTGTCTTGCATTTACGGACTTGGTGCGCCTGAAGAATATTATAGGCTTGCGCTTTCCATTCGCCCAGACGATAATATCAGTAGGGACGAGTTGATGAGAAAACTCGTTGCTATTCAATATACAAGGCGCGACGTGGACTTTTCTCGTTCATCATTTAGGGTTAGGGGAGATATCGTGGATATATTTCCATCATCAAACACTGAAATCGTGGTTAGGGTGGAATTTTTTGGCGATACCATAGACAGAGTTCTAGAAGTGGAGTTTGTTTCGGGTAAAGTTATTGCAGAATTAAAACACGCAGTAATATTTCCTGCAAGCCACTATGCAGTTGCTGAAGAAAAATTGAACGTGGCAGTATGCGCTATAGAAAGGGATAGAGACGATGAAGTTGCGTTTTTTAACGAGCAAGGTAAACTCATCGAAGCACAACGCTTAAAACAGCGCACTGATTACGATATTGAAATGATAAGGGAAATCGGCTTCTGCAAGGGTATAGAGAATTACAGCCGTTATTTTGATGGGCGTGGAATAGGCGAACCACCTTTTACTTTACTGGATTATTTCCCTAAAGATTTTGTGGTATTTATTGATGAATCGCACATGACAATACCTCAAATAGGTGCAATGTATAATGGCGATAAAGCGAGAAAAACAAATCTCGTTGAATACGGCTTTAGGTTAAAGTCGGCATTTGACAATAGACCACTTACCTTTGAAGAATTTGACAGCCGTGTAGGGCAAATGATTTGCGTTTCTGCAACTCCTGCAAAATACGAGATGAATCAAGCAGGGCAAGTTGTTGAACAACTAATTCGCCCAACGGGGTTAATTGATCCTGAAGTGACAGTGCGTCCGACAAAAAATCAAATAGACGACCTATTGATTGAGATAAATAACGTCGTTTCAAATAAGGGCAGAGTATTGATCACAACCTTGACAAAAAAGATGGCTGAAAGCCTTACCGAATACCTAAAGGAAAACGGAGTTAAGGTTAGGTATATGCACAGCGATATCGACACTATGGAAAGAATAGAAATTGTTTCTAGCCTTCGCGAGGGCGAGTTTGATGTACTTTGTGGCATTAACTTATTAAGAGAAGGTCTTGACCTCCCTGAAGTTAAGCTCGTTGCGATATTAGATGCAGACAAGGAAGGCTTTTTAAGAAGCGAGACTTCGCTTATTCAAACTATTGGTAGAGCTGCGAGAAATGCTGAGGGCAGGGTTATCATGTATGCAGATACTATGACTGGAAGTATGAAACGCGCTATAGATGAAACAAATAGAAGAAGAAAAATTCAGAGTGAATACAATATAGAGCACAATATCACGCCAAGAACAATCGTTAAGGAAATTTCCAACACCTTGGAAATTACAAAGAAGGTGGATAGGACTAAAGAAGTTAAAAAACAAGATATTCCTGAAGAGATTGAAAAGTTAAAAGCACTTATGAAAATCGCATCTAGTAACCTTGACTTTGAAAGATGCATTGAAATACGTGATACTATAGCAAAACTAAAAATGAAAATGAGAAAGTAATTATGGATTATATAAAAATTAAAGGCGCAAAAGAGAATAATCTAAAAAATATCAACCTTGAAATTCCAAGAGATAAACTCGTGGTGTTTACAGGGCTTTCTGGCAGTGGCAAAAGTACGCTTGCTTTCGATACCATTTACGCTGAAGGACAAAGGAGATACGTTGAAAGTTTATCAAGCTATGCACGTATGTTCTTAGGGCAAATGGAAAAGCCGGACGTGGAACTTATAGAAGGGCTTTCTCCAGCCATTTCTATCGATCAAAAAACCACGTCGCATAATCCACGTTCAACGGTGGGCACGGTTACTGAAATTTACGATTATTTTAGACTTTTGTTTGCGAGGGTTGGTGTTCCACATTGTCCAGAGTGTGGCATTGAAATATCTCGTCAAACCATAGACCAAATTGTTGATAAGGTTATGGCTTTTCCCGATGGAACGAAGATTTTAATAAACGCACCTGTCGTTCGTGGCAAAAAGGGTGAATACTCTAAAAACTTTGAAAGTTATAAAAAGAGTGGTTACGCAAGGGTTATGGTGGACGGAATAGTCTATGACCTTGGCGAGGAAATTAAACTTGAAAAGAACAAAAAACACGAAATAAGTGTGGTTATCGATAGGCTTGTCGTTAAGGACGGAATTCAAAAAAGGCTGTTCGATAGTTTAGAAACTGCTATTAAACTTGCAGACGGTTTGGCGCAAATTCAAGTGGTGGATGGGGAAAGTTTTCTTTTTTCAACCAAGTATTCTTGCCCAAACTGTGGCATAAGCATTGAGGAAATTGAGCCAAGACTATTTTCGTTTAATAATCCATACGGCGCATGCCCAGAGTGTTCTGGTTTAGGATTTAGAAATGAAATCGATCCAGACCTTGTGGTTAAGGATAAGAATAAGTCGCTTAGAGAAGGGGCAATGACTATTACCGGTTGGAATTTGGACAACGGCAAAATGGCAAATCTTTACTTTGAAGCGCTTGCAAAACATTATAATTTTAGTCTTGACACACCCGTTAAAGACTTGCCAAAAGAAGTTTACGACATAATGCTTTACGGCAACAATGGCGAAAAGTTGAAAATAGAATATAAGACAAGGACTATGAGTGGCTCGTACGAGGCAAGTTGGGAGGGGATTATCCCTAACCTTGCTAGGCGCTATAGAGAAACATCAAGCGATTATACCAAGATGGAAATCGAAAGATATATGACTGTCAGTCCTTGTAATACCTGTCACGGTAAAAGACTTAAAAAGGAAGCATTGTCTGTTAAAATCAATGGCAAAAACATTTCTGAACTTACGGAAATGTCTGTCAGCAACCTATATGATTTTATTGATAAGTTGGTTTTGGATAAGACAAAAACACTTATTGCTGAGCCAATTGTAAAGGAAATAAAAACCAGACTAAATTTCTTAATAGACGTAGGATTAAATTATCTCACGCTATCGAGAAACGCTTCAACTCTTTCGGGTGGGGAAGCGCAGAGAATAAGGCTTGCAACTCAAATTGGAAGTGGGCTCACTGGCGTGCTATACATTTTAGACGAGCCAAGCATTGGGCTTCATCAGAGGGATAACGCAAAGCTTATTGCGACCTTAAAGAAATTGCGTGATTTAGGTAACACCCTAATAGTTGTTGAACACGATGAAGATACTATGCGCACGGCTGACTACATTGTGGATATCGGTCCAAAAGCTGGCGTTCACGGTGGAGAAATTGTGGCGGCGGGCAGTGTTGATGATATAATAAAAGAGCCTCGTTCAATCACAGGTGATTATCTTTCTGGCAGAAGAAAAATAGAAGTGCCTAGAAATAGGCTTGTTCCCGACGGAAGATGTTTGAGTGTTGTTGGGGCAAAGCAAAACAATCTAAAAAATATCGACGTTTGTTTCCCTGTGGGCTTGTTTACAGCTGTTACTGGCGTTTCTGGAAGTGGAAAGAGTTCGCTTATAAACGAAATAGTTTACCCAGAACTCGCTTCAAAACTCAATAAGGCAAAAGTTCGAACGGGAAAGTGCGATAGAATAGAGGGTATTGAATATTTTGACAAGGTTATCGCCATCGATCAATCGCCTATAGGCAGAACGCCAAGGAGCAATCCTGCAACATATACCGGTGTGTTCTCTGCAATTAGAGAGTTGTTTGCATCAACGCCAGACGCAAAGGAAAGGGGGTATAAAGCTGGCAGATTTTCCTTTAACGTTGCAGGTGGCAGATGTGAAAACTGCGAAGGCGACGGTGTGATTAAGATTGAAATGCATTTTCTTCCAGATATGTACGTGCCTTGTGAAGTGTGCGAAGGGCATAGATACAATAGAGAAACCTTACAAGTTAAATATAAGGGAAAAAACATAAGTGACGTTTTAAATATGACGGTGGATGAAGCGTGCGAATTCTTCGAGCCAATCGCATCTATTTATAATAAGATTAAAACGCTTAAGGAAGTAGGTTTAGGATATATTAAACTCGGTCAAAGTTCAACCACGTTATCGGGTGGTGAAGCGCAAAGGGTAAAACTTGCAACAGAACTTGCAAAAAGGTCAACGGGCAAGACGCTTTATATCCTTGACGAGCCAACAACTGGGCTTCACAATTACGACGTGGATAAGCTTTGCAAAGTTTTAACCAAATTAAAAGAAAGTGGAAACACCATTATAGTTATCGAACATAACCTTGACGTTATAAAACTTGCCGACCATATTATAGACTTAGGTCCAGAGGGTGGAGATAACGGTGGAACGGTGGTTGCAATGGGTTCTCCTGAACAAGTTGCTCAAAATGAAAATAGTTTTACAGGAAGATTTTTGAAAGATGTATTATCAAAATAAAAGTGAACAAGTAGTAGAGCCGTTCGACCTAAAACAAGGTGGATTGTCATTTTCCTTTTTAATGGCTTTTTACGTTATAATCACCTTTTTTGTGCAGAGCATACTCATGCTTGTAACCGAAAACATAAGCGTTTTGTATCTTGCAATTTGCTCAATTTTATCTTCGCTTGCAATCGTGGGGGTAATTTTGTATCAATGCAAATTAAAAAGGCAAACTATAAAGGTTTTAAGTATTAATAAGTTTAGTCTAAAAGCCTTTATTCCTACCATTTTGTTGTGTTTGGGAATGTTTTTAGGTCTTGGCTTTGTCAATATTAAGTTTAGTGAAATTATGACTGATTTAGGCGTACAAATCTCTCAGCCTATAATCCCACTAAATAATATTTGGCAGTTCTTGTTATTTACGTTAACGCTTGCTGTGTTGCCTGCAATTTTTGAAGAACTATTTTTTCGTGGATTATTGCTTAACTCGTTAAAAGGGCACAAAACGATTACAAAAGTTGTGGCAGTTAGCATTTGCTTTGCATTATATCATTGTAATTTAGGTCAGTTTATTTATCAGTTTGTATATGGGGTTGCCTTTTGTTTGCTTGCACTTTACGCAAACAGCACCTTGCCTTGCATAATTGCACATTTTATCAACAATTTCGCGATAATATTGTTTGAATATTTGGGTATTTACATAGATTTATTTAACCCAATATTCATTGCAATAGGGCTTGTTGCATTAATCGGCTTTTTTGTATTTACTTGCGTGTTAAACAAAATAAAAGAAGAACAAGCAAACAAACAAGAAACTCAAAGAAAAATTACTGAATTTTATGTTCTTTACGGTCTATTGGGCATATTTATTTGCGTGCTTATGATTGTAACGTCACTTTTTATGTAGGTATATTATGGTTAAAGTAAACGTTGTTGCTGTTGGAAGAGTAAAGGAAAAATATTTTGCTGATGGAATAAGTGAATACGCAAAGCGTATAGGGAAATTTGCAAATTTTTCCATTATTGAAATTGCCGAAGAAAACTTTAATAAAGTTGACGCTAAAACTATTGAGATTATCAAAGAAAGAGAGTGCGAGAGGATTTTGCCACATTTAAAGGGGCAGGTCTATGCAATGGCAATAGAGGGTAAAAAATATAGCAGTGAAAATTTTGCAAATCAAATAAAAACGCTGGTCGATAAGGGCGAAGGCGTTATAACTTTCGTTATCGGTGGTTCTTACGGACTGGATGATAGAATAAAGCAAAGAGCTGATAAACTATTGTCTTTTTCAGATATGACATTTCCACATACTATGTTTAGGCTTATGCTCACTGAACAGATTTATCGCGCCTTTTCAATAAATTCTGGCAGTAATTATCACAAATAAAAATTCATACGCTATTGTATGAATATTTTAGATTTGAATAGAAAATTTTACAAAGATTTTAAGGGCAAGAAAGGAATTATAGGCGTTACAGAACAATCTCGACCAATTTATTTTTACGGAATTGAAAAGTCCAATTTTCCAAGGATTATTGTACAGAGTTCAATTCATGCAAGAGAATATATAACGGCATATTTAACCTTAAAGCTGATTAAACGTGCAAAAAAAGTTTTGCAAAAAGGCAGTGTGTATTTTATTCCTATCCTTAACCCAGACGGTGTAAAAAAAGCCTTAAAAGAAAACTCGCTATATAAGGCTAACGCTCGTGGTGTGGACTTAAACGTAAATTTTGATGCGAGGTGGGGCACGGGCGAGAAAAACGTTAGGGAAAGTGCGAGCGAAAACTATATTGGAGAATATCCTTTTTCGGAAAGTGAAACAAGGGCAATACGAGATTTTACTTATTTTATTAGACCTGATCTTACCATAAGTTATCATGCTAAGGGCGAGGAGATTTATTACGAATTTTTCCAAGACGCTTTGGAAAAAGAACGAGATGAAAAACTTGCAATAATAGTTGCTTCTTGCACGGGATACAAAGTTAAAAAAACCTTAAATTCAGCCGGTGGATATAAGGATTGGTGCATAGAAAAGTTAAAAATTCCAGCGCTGACTATTGAAGTGGGGAGCGACAAGTTATCTCACCCCATAGGGAAAAGACATTTGGGGAGAATTTATAGACAAAACAAATTTGTTATAGAAAATTTAGTGGAAGGTTTTTTGGAGAAATGATGGAAGAAAAATTTATGGACCTTGCCATAAAAGAAGCGCGAAAGGCAGAAATTAAAGATGAAGTGCCAATAGGTGCAATAATCGTTAAAGACGGCAAGGTTATAGCAAGGGCGCACAACTTAATGGAAAAAACTCAACTTGCGACGGCACACGCAGAGATTTTGGCTATCAATAAAGCGTGCAAAAAGTTAAAGAGTTGGAGGCTAGATGGAACAGAAATGTACGTGACCATAGAACCTTGTTCTATGTGTGCGGGCGCAATAGTTAACGCAAGAATAAAAATGGTGTATTTCGGCGCTTACGAAAGTAAAAGTGGTGGGGCTGTGAGTAAATATAATATACTAACGGATAGTGGCTTAAATCATAAAACCGAATTTGTCGGTGGAATAAAAGAAGAAATTTGTTCTAACATAATAAAAAATTATTTTAAAGGTAAGAGAAATGTAAAAAAGCCTTGACTTAAAAGTTTATTTGTAATAGAATTAAGATAGGTACTATATGTACACAAAGTTACATTAGGAGAAAGATTAAATGATTACACACGGCACAAAAATCGAAGTTTTGTCAGGCAACTCTAATAGACCTTTAGCAGAGGCTGTTGCAGCGGAATTAGGGCTTACTTTAAGCTCGGCAGAAGTTGGCAAGTTTTCTGATGGCGAAATCAGTATAAGCCTTCCACAAACAGTTAGAGGTAGAGACGTATTTATTGTTCAATCAACGTCAATTCCTGTAAATGATAATCTTATGGAACTTCTTATTATGATCGATGCTTGTAAGAGAGCGTCAGCAGGAAGAATTACGGCAGTTATGCCTTACTTCGGCTATGCAAGACAAGATAGAAAGGCTCGTCCAAGAGACCCTATCACGGCAAAACTTGTTGCAGATATTTTAACTAGCGCAGGTGCAGACAGAGTTTTAACAATGGACTTACATGCAGCGCAAATTCAAGGATTTTTCGATATCCCTGTTGACCACCTTTACGGTGCTCCAATTTTAGCAAAATATTTCAAAAAGAAAATGGATGAAAACTGGGTAGTTGTATCTCCAGACGTTGGTTCAGTTGGCAGAGCAAGAAACTTTGCTTCAAGAGTAGATGCTTCTCTTGCTATCGTTGATAAGCGTCGTCCAAAGGCAAATGCAATTGAAGTTATGAACGTTATCGGTGACGTTAAAGGTAAGTCTTGCGTAATGCTCGATGATATGATTGATACTGCTGGTACAATTTGCCAAGGTGCACAAGCTCTTGTGGATAACGGTGCTAAGGAAGTTTATGCATGCTGTACACACGGTGTCTTGAGTGGACCTGCAATGGATAGATTAACGGCATCTCCTATAAAGGAAGTTGTTGTTTTAGATACCATTGATTTGCCAGACAGCGTTAGAAATAATCCAAAGATTAAAGTTTTGTCAGTTGCAAAACTCATTGCAAAAGCAATTACTTCTATTTATTCGGATTCTTCACTATCGGTAATTTACGAATAACATATCAAAAGAAAAAGCCGTTTAGTTAAACGGCTTTTTTAATGGAGAATAAAATGAAACTTATTGTTGGGCTAGGCAATCCCGATAACAAATATAATAACACTTTTCATAATTTAGGCTTTATGGCAGTTGATAAACTTGCTGAAAAATTGAACGTTGAAATTTCAAAAAGTAAATGTCGGGCACTTATTGCTGAAACCAGATGTGGAATGGAAAAGGTCATAATAGCAAAGCCACAAACCTATATGAACTTAAGTGGCGAAAGTGTTTTGGAATTGGTTAATTTTTATAAAATTGACCTTAAAGACGTCATGGTTATTTATGATGATTATGATCTAACGCAAGGCAGTTTAAGAATAAGGGAAAGTGGTTCTGCGGGAACACATAACGGCATGCGCAATATCGTTGAAAGACTTGGAAGTGGCAATTTTGCAAGGGTGCGCATTGGTTTTAAGCCGATAAAAGATTTGCAAATTCCACTTATAAATTACGTGCTTTCGGGAATATCTAATGAGGACAAGCCTATTTTTGATGAAGCGATAGAATTGGGTGCAAAAGCACTCTATGACTTTGCTTTTGGTAAAGATATCCAAAAAATAATGCAAGATTACAACAAAAAAGTATAAAATTTTACTTAAAGGAAGTTATGCTTGATAAAATTTTAGCACTGTCAAAAAAACAAAATTCGATAAGCGAATTTTGTTCAAGCATCCGCCAAGGGATACCTTTGGCGGTCTTTGGCGTGTGCGATTCTTTTAAAAATTACCTTTTATCAGTTTTGGATGAAAAGATTTTATACGTCGTTAAAGATAATTTAACGGCGCATTTTGCCGTGCAAGCAGTAAACGAGTTTGCTGGAAAACGCGCAGTTTATATCCCACCAAAAGATGAAATTTTGCTTATGAATAGGGCGTTTTCTAAAGATAACGCCTATAAGAGAATATCGGCGTTTTCACAAATAAAAGAAGCTGATATAGTCGTGGTAACGGCTGAAACACTTATGCAAACAGCGCCGAAATCTTTATATGACTTAACGCTTATTAAGGATAAAGACCAAAATCAACAACAGGTAATAGAAAAACTTGTTGAAATGGGCTATACTCGTGTTGACACGGTTGAAAGCAGAGGGTGTTTTGCGCTTCGTGGCGATATTTTAGATGTCTTTCCTGTAAATTGCGATAATCCTTATCGAGTAGATTTTTTTGGCGATACGGTTGAAACTATAAAAAAGTATGATGCACAAACTAGAGAGAATCTAGGTTACGTGGAAAGTCTAAAAATACTTCAAGCCACCGAATTTGTGTTCAAAAACGATGACTTTTCTTTATTCAAAAGCATTTTGCTTGGCGAAATTAAAAATTCAGAAAAGGAACAAAAGTCAAGAAGGAGAGAACTTTTTGACGATATAAGCGTATTAATTGAAAATAAAGATTACGATGGACTTGAAGTTTTTAGTGTGCTTTCTAAAGATTCGGGAACTATTTTTGACCATTTGCCAAAGGAAACCGTTATTGTTTTTGAAGAGGGTAAAAAAGTTCACGAGTTGGCTACTTTAAGTTATAAAGAGTTTAGCGAAAGGTTTAAATCGTTAGCACAAGCCGGAGAAGTATTTTCTTTTGCTCAAGAAAATTTTATGACGGTCGAAACTTTAATAGAAAAGTGCAAACATTATCGTGAGTGTGCTATTCAAACTTTTGCAACTGCCATTCCATTTTTTAATCCATTAAAAATAATTAATCCGGCAAATAGTGGTGTTGCAGATTATCAACTGGATTTTAAAGAAGTCTTTACCGATGTTGATAATTGGCTGAAATCAGGATATTCAATTACCGTTTGTACGGGAGATCTTAAAAGAGCAGAAAACTTTAATTATGAACTTTCTTTAAGGGGCATTGCTTCAGCGATAGAAAGTAATAATCGTCTATTGGGTGTGGATATAAGAATTCAGCGCCTTGACAAAGGTTTTATATTCCATGAAGAAAAGGCTGTTGTAATAGGAAGTGGAAACCTGTTTGCTAAACCGACTTCTATCAAACGCTTAAAAAGCAAAAAACAGGCATTTTTTACTGCGCCGGAAGTGGGTGATTATTGCGTTCACGAAACTCATGGTATAGGCAGAGTTTTAGGTAATAAAAAGATAACTTCAACCGAAGGGACAAAAGATTACGTTGCCCTTGAATATTCTGGTGGCGACATTTTATATATCCCTGTTGAACAGATGGATATATTAACCCGATATTTAGGTGGCGACAAAAAACCACGTTTATCTAAAATCGGTGGAAAAGATTTTGAAAATATTAAAAAACGGGTTAAAGAAAGCATTAAAAAGATGTCTTTCGACCTTAAAAAACTATATCAGGAAAGAAACGAACAAAAAGGCTATAAGTTTACTGATGACAGCGAATTGCAATCGGTGTTTGAAAGTTCTTTTCCTTTTGAAGATACGCCAGACCAAATGCTTGCAAATGAAGATATAAGAAAGGATATGACCAGTGAAAAGGTTATGGATAGGCTGGTTTGTGGGGACGTTGGATTTGGAAAAACCGAAGTTGCTTTTCGCGCAGTGTTCCGTGCAGTTGCTGACGGCAAACAAGTGGCTATGCTCGCTCCAACAACAATTTTAACCGAGCAACACTATAACACTGCAATAGATAGGTTCGGTGATTTTGGCATTAAGATTGCTTGTTTAAATAGGTTTAAAACAGCAAAACAACAGGCAAAAATCATAGATGAATTAAAAGAAGGTAAAATAGATTTCATTATTGGAACGCATAGACTTTTAAGTAAAGACGTTGAGTTTAATGATCTAGGGTTATTGGTTTTAGATGAAGAGCAAAGATTTGGGGTTGAACATAAAGAAAAAATTAAACTCTTAAAAAGCAACGTTGATACAATCACTTTGACAGCAACTCCAATTCCAAGAACGCTTCATATGTCGCTTTCTGGGATAAGGTCTATAAGCACCATAAACACGCCACCTAAAAAGCGTTTACCTGTGCAAACTTACGTTACCGAAGAAACAGATGCGCTAATAAAAGATGCTATAACTCGTGAAGTTAATAGGGGTGGACAAGCGTTTGTTTTATATAATAGAGTAGAGAGCATATTTAATTTTGCAGATAGAATAAGGGCGCTTTTGCCAAGCCTAAAGTTTACCATTGTTCACGGGCAGATGGAAGAAAAGGTTATGGAAAGCAATATTATGGGCTTCTATCGTGGCGAAAGCGACGTGCTTATTTCAACCACTATTATCGAAAATGGCATCGACTTACCAAAAGCCAACACGTTAATAGTCATAGATGCAGATAAACTTGGACTTTCAACACTTTATCAGTTAAAAGGTAGGGTTGGTAGAAGTGATAGGCTGGCGTATGCTTATTTTACCTTTAAGAGAGAAAAAATATTATCTCAAACGGCTTACGAAAGGCTAAACGCAATAGTTGAGTTTACAGAGATGGGCAGTGGAATAAAAATTGCCATGAGAGACCTTGAAATCCGAGGCGCTGGTAACATTTTGGGGGCTGAACAACACGGACATATGGATAAAATCGGCTATGAACTATACTCCAAGTTGTTGCGAGAAGAAATTTCTGGCAATGAAGAAGTCGTTCCCGAACTCGATATTAGAGTCAGTGCGTTTATACCTGATAATTATATTGACAGCAACGTGGCGAAAATGGATGCCTATAAGGAAATTGCAGAGATAAATTCACTTGCTGTAGAAAGGGAGTTCCGTTCTTCAATAGAAGATGCCTACGGCATTTTGCCAGAGGAAACTGATAATCTTATAAACATTGCAGTAGTCAAAATTTTAGCAATGAAGTTAAAGGTTAAAAATATAACAATTAATAAAGAAAGAGTAGCGCTCGTTCTAAATGATTTTAACGTGTTAGGTGCGCAAAAAGTTATTAATTCCATAGATGAATATAGCGACAGCGTTAAAATAGTATTAACCAACGAGCCAACTATAGAGTTTATAAGAAACAATCAAACCAACGCAGAAATGCTAAAAATAGTGCGTGCATTCTTGATTTGTGCAGTTTAATAAAAATTTTTATTATGTATTAGTGAATATATTGTAATTTTATGTGATTAATGCCAAAAAAATTGTGTAAATACTTGCAATTTTTTTCCATATAGTATATAATTTACGAGTATACTACTAAACATTACTTGATACGGGAGTTAATATATGAAAAAGATTTCTATCGCGATGACAACAATTTTGATGGCAATTTTAATGTGTCTATCAACACTTTTGGGTTGTAATTTGATTACAACTAATTACGAAAGGGATATGAAGCAAATTGTTGCTACTATTCAAATTGATCCAACTGCACCAAAAGATATCATATACAAAAAGGATTTAGTTGCGGCATATATTAATCACGCTTCATCAGAACATGATCATGATCACGGTTCAGAAGAAAATTTATTTGAAGAAATCGTTGATGAACTCATAAACGATGCTGTTTTCGTTCAATATGCGATGAAATATTTTGCAGATAATGGCTATTCTGTTACTGATGAAAACAAATGGAAAGTTGAGACATATCTAGATGAGGACGAGCTTCTTGATGCAAAGTTATATGCACATCAAGATATCAACCAACTTTTAGATGGTTATATGGATGAAGAAGAAAAGCAAGGCGATTCTTATTCTGGTTCTGTTAGAGCTGTTCCAACGGGCGCAACCAATGATTCTGAAATGTCAAAGGAAGAAAAGATAGCGTATATTAACCTCGATGCAAATAATCCTAATGGCGCTATAGATATTAGCAATAGAAGAGTGGCATTTGCAAAACTTGTTAATATGCTAGAAGCAAATGATATTTTAGGTGAGGATACTTATAAAAACGGACGTTTGGAAACAACCGAATATTTTATTAAAGTATTAGAAAGTTATCAAGAAACTGCGCTTTTAAACAAATTTGAAAAGGCTGTAAATAAGAAAGCTCGTGAAACTATTTCTTATGATGACGTTAAGGAAGAATATGCTAGATTATATGCTTTACAATCTGCATATACAAAGACCGAGTTTGAAACTGCTTTAGGCGATGGCTTTAGTGCATCAAGCCCTGTTTTGTATGGTAGAAAAGGTTATGGCACAGTTTATCACATTTTATTAAAGGCAACTGATAAAATGACCGAGGGCTTAACTGAATGGAAAGAAGAAAATAATAAGACCGGTGGTGCTTATCTAAATGCAGATTATAGCAAAAAGAGAGCAGAAATGTTTAAGGATATAACAGTAACCGATCAAAGAGAAAGTTGGATACATGCAGGATACGACTTTAATGGTACGGTATTTATTGGAGATTATACTTTGTATGAACAAGCAAGTTTACCTTTCTATGGTTCTGTTACACATTTAAATGCAGCCGATGCTGAAAATGAAGATTATAGCGCGAAATATCGTGTTGATAACGTTAAAGAGTTTTCATTAAAAGAAATTCTTGACTTGGTTAACACCTATTTGTATAACGGCACGGCAAACGTTCCAGCGCAATTAGATGCTATTGACAGCGTGACTTACACTGCAACTGAAGTTAATTCTGATTTTAACAAGAGAGTAAGAGAATTGATGTTTGCTTTCTCTCAAGATGATAGTTCAACGGCACTCAATATCTATAAAGGATACGTTATTAAACCTCAACCTGATGCTGATGAAAAAGACGAATGGATGAAAGAGTTTGCTGAAGAAGGAAGAGCACTTGTTGGTCAAGCGCAAAACACGTTCAAAGTTGTTGCAACAGATTATGGTTATCATATTATGTTTGTTGGTGAAAACTTTGATCCAGCAACTTACAACTTCTCAACACTTGAATCTTTCTTAAATTATCAATATGGTAAAAACGAAGCTTCTTGGAAAGCCGAATACGATAAGATGATGTCTGATTGGGAAAAATACGAAGATACTGACAACTATATGTACGTCTTAATTAACAACCTCTCATCATTGTTTGTTGAAGAAGCTTATAACGAAATTACTCAAGAGGTTATAAGAGATTACGTAACTAACAGTGAAGTTGTTACAAAAAATCAAGAAGCATATAGAGATTTAATTCAAGAATAAAAGGATAAAGGGCAAAACGGCAATGCGTTTTGCCCTTTCAAATAAAATCATGATACTATATTTTGATACTGAAACGTCTGGACTTTATCCTGGGCAAATTTGTCAATTATCTTACATAATGCAGGAAAAAGATAGCTATTCATCAAAAAACTTTTTCTTTACCGTTGATAACGTGGAAATAGGCGCACTAATGGTGCACGGCTTTTCCGTGCAAAAATTAAAAGAATTATCTAATGGAAAGAGATTTTCTGATTTTTTTCAAGAGATTAAAAGCGATTTTGAAAAGGCAGACTTAATTGTTTCTCATAACACTGCTTTTGACTTTTCGTTTATGAGAAAGGAATATGAAAGATTAAATGAGATTTTTTATATTAAAAACGAGTTTTGTTCAATGAAAAAATCCACGCCTATTTGTAAGTTTTTAAGGAAAAGTG
>JAZUSI010000120.1:0-3260 GCA_045606665.1 Christensenellaceae bacterium | reverse complement strand
AGCTTCTGGGGCAACTATTGGCGTTCCATAATCTTGCGTTATAGTTTCAACCTCTGTTCCTCCGTCACTATTAAACGTTATTGAATATTGATTTATCTGCCATTTCGCTTTTAATACTATATTTCTTGCTTCTATTGTATTAAATTCGTATGCAGTATCTGATCCCTCTTCATACCATCCTATAAACGTATAAGCTGTTTTTGTTGGAGCACTAGGTTCTGCCACTGCCGTTCCATAATCATTAGTTATTTTTGAAACCTTTGTTCCACCATCACTATTGAACGTTATTGAATATTGATTTATCTGCCATTTCGCTTTTAATTCTATATTTCTTGCTTCTATTGTATTAAATTCGTATGCACTATCTGATCCATCTTCATACCAACCTATAAAGGTGTATCCTTCTTTAGTCGGATCTGTAGGAGCTGTGATTGTGCTTCCGTAATCTTTAATTATTGAATCAACTGGTGTTCCTCCGTCAACGTTAAAAGTAATGGAGTATTGTTTAATTTCCCACTTAGCCTTTAAGGAAACGTTTCTGGATTCAATTGTATTAAATACGTATGGTATTTCGGAGTTATCTTCATACCAACCCATAAAAGCAAAACCAACCTTTATTGGTTCTTCTGGTGGGACAACATTCGTACCAAAGTTTTGCGTTATGGTATTAATTGTTGCAGGTTCACCACCATTTGTATTGAAAGTAATAGAATATTTGTTAACAGACCATTGTGCCTTTAATTCAACATCCCTTGCCTCCATCGTGTTAAATTCATAAAAAGGCAATAATGGCGAAATTTCAAACCAGCCAACAAATGCATATCCTTCTTTTGTTGGATCTGAAGGCTTTTGAACAGGTTCTCCGTAAAATTTGGTAATTTTTTCTACAGCTGTTCCTCCATTAGCATCAAATGTTATTGTATATTGCTTTCTTTCCCACTTAGCTTTAAGAACAACTACCCTAGCCTCTACTGTATTAAAATCATAAGGAGTCTCAGAGTCATCTTCAAACCAACCCGTAAATTCATAACCTGTTTTTATTGGATTTGTAGGCGCTGTCACAATTGTTCCATAGTCTTGTATGATTGATTCAACTGCAGTTCCACCATCACTATCAAAAGTTATTGAGTATTGATTTACCTTCCATTGTGCCTTTAATACAACGTTTCTTACCTCAATCACATTAAAATAATATTCTTCTGTCGATCCGTCTTCATACCATCCTATAAACGTATATCCCTCTTTTGCTGGAGCTTCTGGGGCAACTATTGGCGTTCCATAATCTTTTGTTATCTTTTCAACTTTTGTGCCACCATTACTATCAAATTCTATTGAATATTGATTTATATTCCATTTTGCTTTTAAGGTTGTATTTTGTTTAATAGCAGTCTTCTCAAAATCAAAAGGTTTGGTATCATCGCCATAATACCAGTTATCAAACTCATAACCGACCTTTGTTGGATCAATTGGCTTGCTTGCCTTAGCTCCCTCTTCAACTTTCTGTTCTTCAACAGTTGTGCCCCCATCTGCATCAAAAGTTACGGTATAAATAACGGGGTCTTTACACGCCGTCATCGTAAAACATGCACCCATTAGCATAACTGTTAAAAGTATTAACAAAATCTTTTTGACCATCTTTTTCTCCTAGCATATATTTTCATTTATTCAACTTATATTTTAACACTTTTTTTAGAATTTTGCAATAGTATTTGAATATTAGCATCATTTTATGAGTTTTTTCCAAAAGGATCACCCTTTATATCCGTTTCAGCGAGCTTTTTATCTTGCATAATTCTTGCTCTTTGCATAGACGTGATACCATATTTTTTTCTTATAGTATCTACTGCAATATCAAGTCTATCTAGCTTTTCAATTTTTTCCTTATTATCATCAAAAAACATTTGTTCCGTTCCCAAAGTAAAATCACTTATAGCAACGCCCGCCGCCCTAACAGGACTATTCCATTTATATAAACTCTCAAAAAGTTTATAGCTCGCATTTGCTATCTCTATTGCGCTACTTGTTGGATGTGTGAGTTTTATTTGCTTGCCATAACCTTTCAAAGTATTATCAGTAACACTTATTCTGACAGTATTGGCTTTACCAAGCCCACTTTCTCTCAGCCTTGTTGCCACGCTTTCGGACAATAATAACAAAAGTGTTTTAACTTCATCAAAACTAAATAAATCTTTGTAATAAGTCAAACTATTGCTTATGCTTTTAATATCTTCATGTTTACTTATTACTGGAGAATTATCCAACCCGTTTGCGTAAGAATGAAGAACTTTCCCCCACACCCCAAGTAATCTTTCAAGTATATTTTGATCGGTTGATGCAATATCCCCTATTGTATGAACACCTATAGATTTAAGCTTGTCAAAAGTTGAGTTACCCACAAACAATAATTCCTTAGCGTCAAGCTTCCAGACTTTTTTCTTAAAATTTTCTTGGTTAATAACCGTTATAGCGTCTGGCTTCTTCATATCTGAACCGAGTTTTGCAAAGATTTTATTAAAACTTACACCGATACTTACCGTTATCCCTATTTCTTCTTTGACAGCCCTTCTTATCTTTTGGGCAATTTCTTCACCAGTTCCAAAATTCTTTACACAATCAGTTAAATCCAACCAACACTCATCTATCCCAAACGGCTCTATATGGTCGGTAAATCTTTCATAAATTTTTCTAACTTCTTTTGACACCTTTTCATAAGATGCGTGATCTGCTGTAACAGCAACAACGTCTTTACATTTTTTCTTTGCTTCCCAAAGCACGTCCCCCGTCTTAATGCCATATTCTTTGGCGATTTGATTTTTAGCCAAAACTATACCGTGCCTATCTTCAACCTTGCCACACACAACCAGTGGAACGCCTTTATATTCAGGGTGTTTCAACGTTTCAACAGATGCATAAAAATTGTTTAAGTCACTATGCAATATCGTTCTCATTTTAACCCCCTTTTCTAAGTTTAATAATAATAAATTTTTATAGCGCATAAAGATATTTTGTGTTTAGTTTATCTTTATATGCTTTATAAAATCACAAAAAGCCCCTTTATTTTGGGGGCATTTTGATTAGTTCATTTATGTAAGAAACACAGTATTGCGATGTTTATAATTTGTTTCTGTAAGAAACGAGTTAGAAACGAGCAAGAGAAGGCTCGCGTTTCGTTTACTTTCTTTAAGAGTGAAGATGCGAACAGGTCAAGGCTCGCTATGTGTCGCGACGGGGCGCGTACGCCTGTACGTAACCCAAGTGGC
>JAZUSI010000119.1:0-22556 GCA_045606665.1 Christensenellaceae bacterium | reverse complement strand
CCAAAAGAGAAAACAATACTTGAAGACACAAAAGAAGAAGTAAATAATAATAAAACAAACCAAGAAAGTTCAAAAGAAAAGAAATCTAAAACAAGTAAAACTAAAAAATAGGAGGCAAAAATTATGAAAAAGACAAGAAAGATGGTTGCAAGCCTAGTTGCTATCGTAATTTGTTTTGCTATGCTTATTGGTACAACTTACGCATGGTTCACAGACTCAGTAATCAACACAAACAACATTATAAAGTCTGGTAACATTGATGTTGAACTTATGCACGATTCAAACGACAAAGGTAACTTTGAAGAAGTAACAGGCACAACAAAACTTTTCGTTAACACTAAGGGCGATGCAATTTTGTGGGAACCAAATGCAAGTACAACTGAAACTTTTGTGATTAAGAACGTTGGCTCACTTGCTCTTAAGTATGAATTTAGAGTTAAGGCTATTGCTAAAGAACTCAATGCTGAAGGCAGATCACTTTTAGACGTTATTACTGTAACCGATGGTAACGATAACGTTATAGGGTTTGATAAAGTATATTCTGGCACAATTTATGCAGGTGAATCAGCAGACCCAATTGAAATTAACTTAAAATGGAAACAAGACAGCGCTGTAGATAATGAATATGAAAACTTAAGTTTAGTTTTGGGCGTTGAACTTCTTGCAACTCAAGTTTATTTTGAACAAGACGGCTCGGGAACAGGCTTTGACGAAAACGTTGAATTTACCAACGTATCTAACGAAGTTGATGTTACTAGTGACGTGATTGCCCCTGTTTCTCTTACAACGTCTGGTGAAAACGCAGTTGAAGTTAGTCTTCCTGTAGAGTTAGTTAACGCACTTCCAAACACAGTAAAAAGCATTTCATTAGTACATACTGAACCTAAAGAAGAAAACGACAAAGTAATATTTGATGCTATCGAACTTGTTGACCAAGACTGCAACGTTATCGATTTAAGCGAAAACCAAATAAAAATGACCGTAACACTTCCAGCACAAAAAACTTTTGCTAAAGATACGCCAGTTGCTATTTATCACGATGGCAAACAAGTAGCAACGGCAACTGTTGGTGAAAACGGCGTAATTTCTTATGACGCTGAACACCTTTGTAAAGTAGAAGCTAAACTCAACGGAATTAAGACCGATGCAGAACTCGCTGAAAAGATTGCTGAAGGGGAAACAAACTTACACCTTGCAACAGGAACTTTCCACATGCCAGCATCAGCAAAAGGCAAAACACTTACTATTACTGGTGTAGGTGCAGATACAGTTATCGAAGTAGTTCCTGCACATCCAGGTCAAGGCGAAGCAAATGGTCAACTTGACTATAATTTAGATGGCTCAACAGTAACTTTCAACAACTTAACAATCAAAACAAATAACCAAACTTATGCTGGTTATGCAAGATTAAAGGCAACTTATAACGATTGCTATTTTGACAACTGTTATTCATTGAATGGAGACAGTGAGTTTAACAGATGCGTATTTAACGTTTCTGGCAACCAATACAACCTTTGGACTTGGGGTGCACCAAACGCAACTTTCAATGGCTGCACTTTCAATTCAGACGGAAAGGCTATCTTATTATATGGTGGAGGAGATACAACTCTTACAATTAATGATTGCACCTTTAACGATAAGAAGGGCTTAACAGACAAAAAGGCTGCTATTGAAATTGGCACTGATTGGTCAACAAATAAGTACACTTTAATCGTTAATAACACAAGTGTTAATGGTTATGAAATCAACGACAAGGGCATTAACACCGAAACAACTCTTTGGGGCAATAAGAACTCTATGTCAACAGAAAGACTCAACGTTGTTGTTGACGGCGAGGACGTTTATTAATATTTAGAAATTTATTTTATTAAAATAAAAAATAATTTTTTAGGAGAAAGGAACTATGAAAAAGACAAGAAAGATGATTGCAAGTTTAGTTGCTATCGTAATTTGTTTTGCTATGCTTATTGGCACAACTTACGCATGGTTTACAGACTCTGTAGTCAACACAAACAACATCATCAAGTCTGGTAACGTTGACGTTGAACTTTACCATACAAACAAAAAGGAAACAGATGAAAAAGTAGATGGCGCAACAAAACTTTTCGTAAACGTTAATGGCGATGAAATGCTTTGGGAACCAGGTGCATCAACAAGTGAAACTTTCACAATCAAAAACGAAGGCTCACTCGCATTAAAATATGAATTTAGCATCAAAGCGCTTTCAAAGACACTCAATGCTAATGCAAAGTCACTTTTAGACGTTCTTACTTTAACGGTTAAAGAAGGATCTGCTAGCGAAGAAAAATTTGACTTCGGACATACATTTAAAGGCACAATCATTGCAGGTGCAGAACCTAAGACATACACAGCAACAATCAACTGGGCTTCAACAGCTAACGACAACGATTATATGAACTTAAAAGTATTATTAGGTATCGAACTCGTTGCAACACAATTCACAGTTGAAGAAGACGGCACAGGCAGTGAATATGATAAGGAGGCACAACTTCCAGAAATTTCTCTTCCAACACTTCTTCCTGAAGAAGCAACAGAAATAACAGTTAATGGCGCTGGTGTAAACGCTGGTTCAGCAACACTTCCAAAGGAACTAGTTGAAGAACTTAAAGAAAGTGGCGTAGAAGCTATTTCTTTTGGATATACTGATCCAGTTGTTGACGAGGAAAACAAAATAGCTAATTTTGATTCTGTAGAATTTTATGATCAAGATGGCAACCCTATCGATTTAGAATCAAACGATAAGACATTTACAGTAACGTTTACTGTTCCTGCTTTAGCAAATATGCCTGTAGAAATTAAGCACGAAGACAAATTTATTGATTCAGTAGTAGCCGATGCAAATGGTGTTATCACTTATGAAGCAACTCATTTCTGTAATGTTGAAATTAAAGTAACATACGTTAGCACAGCAAATGAACTTATTGAAGCTTTAAAAGCTGGAAAAAATGTTGCTTTAGCAGACGATATTACCATTAACAAAGATGAACAAATGGGAGGCTCTGGTTACGGTAAAGCAGGTATTACGTTAAATGGTCAAACACTTTTGGGGAATAATCATACCTTAAGAGTAAATGGTGCAAACGGAACTTGGGATTGTGCTATTAATATTAAATCAGGCACTGTAAAAGATATAGTTGTTGCTGGTGCTATGCGTGGTATTTTCTGTGGTGGAGCAAATGGTGATATTTATATGGAAGACCTATCTTTCGACGGAGTTGTTTATACTTACAACTCAGATGCTGGCAACAAGAACTATGGTGTATATGCAACTAATTGTACTTTCAATGGTTGGACCAGTTTTTCTGATTGCCACAAGGAAGTAATTTTTACTGCTTGTAAATTCTCACAAGGTTCAGGTTATGCTTACTGCCGTCCTTATAACGAGGCAAGTTTCGTAAACTGTGAATTTGAAACAGGTTATACGTTAGAAGCTCGTGCAAGAGTTACTCTTGAAAGCTGTACTATCGGTGGAGTTGCTTTAACAACAGAAAACTTAGAAAACTTAACTAAAAGTTCAAACGTAACAATTAAATAATTTTATAAATAGCAAACTTAAGAGGCTCGTTAGCAACTTGTTTGCTAACGAGCCATAGTTTTTCTTATAGGAGAAAAAACAAAATCTATGATTGCAAGTCTAGTTGCTATTCTGGTGCAATTAAAAACATTGTGATGGATGCTGATGATTGGGATTGGGAAAACTAATACCTAATCAACAACTAATTTTTTTGACCCCTCAACCAAATAGGGTGATTAATACACACTTTTCGCAAAATAACGTGTTTTAATTAGTGATTTATATCCTTTACTAAAAACACTTATCGAGCGAGGAAAAAGAACTTGGAAGTTAATTCCAAGTTCTTTTTCTTTTGTTCCAAAAATACCTTTTTCATTAGTAAAAAAATTCAAAATACTTATATAAATTGCTTGACTTTATCGCTTTAGCGTGCTAAAATGATAAACAAATAAAGTTGATAAAGGAAATGGAAATGGAAAGCTTTAGAATAGAGATGTTTGATGATTTTTTTGAAGCGGTGTTAAAACTTAAAACAAAAGAAGACTGCAGGAAATTTTTTGAGGACGTTTGCACCATAAAAGAATTGCAAGACGTTTCGCAAAGGTTAGAGGTTGCAAAGCTTTTAAGCGAAAAGAAGAATTATCAAGAGATATCTAAGTTAACTGGAGCAAGCACGGCAACGATAAGCCGTGTTAACAAGTGCTTGCTTTATGGAAAAGAAGGATATCAAGTGGTTTTAAAAAAATAAAAGGACAAATAAAAATGAGTTTAGATTTAGTTTTAAGAGATGATGAAAGGGCGATTTTTTCGTTACGTGCCCTTTACGGCAAGTATGGATACGCGCAATATAAGATGAGTAAATTTGAAGAATACGATCTTTATGCTTTGAATAAGCAATTTTTGGTGTCAGATAACATTATAACCTTTACCGATACGGACGGGAAGCTTATGGCGTTAAAGCCAGACGTAACCCTTTCTATAATAAAGAACGGCAAGGATAATCCATCAGGGATACAAAAAGTTTTCTATAATGAAAACGTTTACAGAGTTTCAAAAGGCACGGAAAGTTTCAAAGAGATTATGCAGGCAGGGTTAGAGTGCTTTGGGGAGGTTGATGATTATTTAATCACCGAAGTTATTATGCTTGCAATAAAGAGTTTAGAGAGCATATCAAAAGACTACGTTTTGGATATTTCTAGCCTTGACGTTATAAATGCCATTTTTGAAAAATTAAATCTTTCGCAATCAGCAAAGAAGAAGATCGTGAACGCACTTTCGCAAAAGAATTCCAACGCAATAGATATTGCTATAAGAGAAGAAAACGTTAACGATTGCGATAGAGAGCTGTTAAAAGCGCTATGTACAACTTATGGCAAGGCAGAAAACGTTAAGAAAAAGTTGGAAAAGTTCGATCTTGACCAAAACTCTTTAGATGCACTTGATAATCTTATCAGCACCATTAATAGCCTAAACGAGTTGGGGCTTGGAGAAAACATCAACGTGGACTTTTCAGTTGTTAGCGACCTAAACTATTATAACGGCTTAGTATTTAAGGGATTTATAAGTGGTATTCCAACTAGTATTTTATCTGGTGGAGAATATGATAACCTCATGCAAAAGATGGGCAAAAAATCACGAGCAATCGGCTTTGCGATTTATCTTGATGAACTTTCTAAACTTTCCAAAGGTCAAATTGATAAAGGCGTGGATGTTGCAATTGAATACGGAGATACCGATAAAAGCATAGTGTTAAAAAAGGTTAATGAGTTAATAGCGAGTGGCAAGACCGTTTTAGCAGACAAGAAAATTGCCGACAATATAAAGTACAAAGAAATTATTAAGTTATAAGGAGAAGGGCAGTGAATACGATATTAAACGTTGCGCTTCCAAAAGGAAGGTTGGGCGAAAAGGTTTACGATATGTTTGAAAAAGCAGGGTTTCCTTGCCCATCAATCAAAGAAAACAACAGAAAACTTATATTTGAAAATAAAGAAGTAGGAGTTAGATATTTTTGGGTTAAACCTTCAGACGTTGCTATTTACGTTGAACGTGGCGCTGCTGATATCGGCGTTGCAGGAAAGGATATCTTGCTTGAATATAACCCAGACGTATATGAACTTTTAGACCTTAACATTGGCAAGTGCGACATGGCTGTTGCTGCAAAATCTGGTTTTGTTGACGATAGAAATAAAACTCTTATCGTTGCAACCAAGTTTACTAACATTGCTAAAAAATATTATGCTAGTCAAGGTAGAGAAATAGATATAATACATCTCAATGGTTCTATTGAGCTTGCGCCAATTTTGGAACTTTCAGACGTTATCGTGGATATCGTTGAAACGGGCGCAACCTTAAAGGAAAACAAACTTGAAGTGGTGGAAAAATTCTTGCCTATCTCTGCAAGACTTATCGCAAATAAGGCAAACTTTAAGTTTAAGAGCCAAGTGATTGAAAAGATTATAGAGCAAATGCAAACAAAGGTGAAAAATGATTAAGATTTTTAAAGATGGCATTAACACTAGAGAGGAAATATTCTCGGCTATTGAGCCAAAAGTTGACGTGGAAAAAATCGTTTCCGATATCATAGAAAACGTTAAAATAAACGGAGATAAGGCGCTTTTTGAATATGCGTTGAAGTTCGATAAGGCTTCATTAACTAGTCTTGAAGTAACAAAGCAGGAAATTTTAGACGCCGTTAACAGCGTTGATAAAGAGTTTTTGGAAGTCTTAAAAAAGGCAAAGCAAAATATTTGGGAATTTCACCAAAAACAATATAGAGAAGGCTTTGAAATTAAAAAAGAAAATGGTATAATCTTAGGGCAAAAGATAATCCCTATTGAAAAGGCAGGGTTATACGTTCCAGGTGGCACGGCAGCCTATCCATCAACCGTTTTAATGGACGCAATCCCAGCAAAAATAGCTGGATGCAAACAAGTGGTTATGGTTTCTCCACCGAATAAAGATGGAAAGATTAACCCAGTAATTTTAGCTTCGGCTTATATTGCTGGTGTGGATAAGATATTTAAGGTTGGTGGGGCACAGGCAATCGCTGCGCTCGCTTATGGAACGGAAAGTATCCCTAAGGTCGATAAAATAGTTGGCCCGGGTAATGCTTTCGTTGCAACGGCAAAAAGAAAAGTGTTTGGAAAAGTTTCAATCGATATGATTGCAGGCCCAAGCGAAATTATGGTAGTTGCAGATAAGTTTAATAACCCAAAGCATATCGCTGCAGACCTTTTGTCTCAAGCCGAACACGATAAGCTTGCATCGGCAGTGTTGATCACCGATAACCAAGAATTTGCTATTGCTGTTAGTGATGAACTTGAAAAGCAAATCCCACTATTAGATAGAAGTGAAATTGCAAGAGCATCTATTGACGATAACGGAAAGATTATAATTGTTAAGGATATTGAAAGTGCTTTAGAAATGGCAAACGCCATTGCACCAGAACACTTAGAGCTTTGTCTTGATAACGCATACGATTATTTAGACAAGATAAAAAATGCAGGTTCGGTGTTCTTAGGAAGGTTCTGTCCAGAAGCTTTGGGAGACTATATGGCAGGGCTTAACCACACCTTGCCAACAAGTGGATCGGCAAGATTTTCAAGTCCACTTTCAGTTGATGATTTTATTAAAAAGACGCAGTACGTTTACTATAGCGAACAAGCATTAAAAGGAATTTATAAAGACGTTGATTTCTTTGCAAAACAAGAAGGATTAACTGCCCACGCAAAGAGCGCAACCATAAGGTTTGATGAAAATGAGTAAATTTTTAAACAAGAGAATAAGTGCTTTAAGTCCTTACACCCCAGGCGAACAGCCAAAGGATATGGAGTATATTAAGCTTAATACCAACGAATCGCCTTTTCCACCATCAAAAAGGGGAATAGAGCTATCATTATGTGGGGCAAGTAGCTCGCATTTATATCCAGATCCTGACTGCATGGAGCTTACTAAAGCCGTTGCAAGTTCGCTCGGTGTAAAAAAAGAGAACGTAATTATGGTTAACGGTTCAGACGAAGTGCTTAACTTTGCGTTTATGGCTTACTGTGATGATAATACGCCTGCAGTTTTTGCTGACATTACCTACGGCTTTTATAAGGTTTTTGCTGCCTTAAACGGAGTGCCAACCAAAGTTATTCCGTTAAAGCAAGATTTTTCTATTGACGTTGACGATTATATTAATGAAAACGGCACGATATTCATTGCCAACCCAAACGCACCTACAGGGCTTCTCCTTCCACTTTCTGAGATTGAAAAATTGCTTAAATCAAACCCAAATAGAGTGGTGGTGATTGATGAAGCCTACATTGATTTTGGGGGAGATAGCGCCGTTAAACTTATAGAAAAATACGACAATCTTTTGGTTACCCAAACTTTTTCAAAATCACGTTCGCTTGCAGGTGCAAGGCTTGGCTTTGGCGTTGCAAATGAAAAGATTATTGCTGATCTTATGCGCATAAAATATTCAACCAATCCTTATAACGTAAATAGGGTTTCTGCAGGACTTGGACTCGGTGCAATTTTGGATAAAGACTATTTTAGTAAAAATTGCCAAAAGGTTATTGAAAATAGAGGCTACACTAAAGAGCAACTTATAAAACTTGGTTTTTCAGTTACTAATTCTTTCGCGAACTTTTTGTTTGCAAAAAACGATAAGATTTCAGGCAAAGAGTTATATCTTAAACTTAAAGAAAAGGGCGTTTTAGTTCGCCATTTTGATAGCCCAAGGATAAGCGATTATATAAGAATTACCATAGGTAGCAAAGAACAAATGCAAAAATTCATTGAAATCACCACAAAAATTTTGGAGGAAAAATAAATGAGAAAGGCAGATATCAAGAGAAAAACAGGGGAAACCGATATAAAACTTTCGCTTGACCTTGACGGCAAGGGCGAAGGCAAGATTGAAACGGGCTGTGGGTTTTTAGACCACATGTTAAACCTTTTTGCAAAACATGGGAGATTTGACCTTTTAGTAAAAGCAAAAGGGGATACTTACGTTGATTATCACCACACGGTTGAAGATATCGGCATAAGTTTAGGGCTTGCTTTCAAACAAGCATTGGGGGATAAGGCAGGTATAAAAAGATATGCAGACACGACTCTCGCTATGGATGAAGCGCTAATTTTAACAGCTGTTGACCTATCTGGTAGAGCGTTTTTTGTTAAGGATTTGGATATTAAAGCAAATAAGGTTGGCGATTTTGACACAGAACTCGTGGAAGAATTTTTGATCGCATTTTCAAGCAATGCAGGAATTACTCTGCACGTTCGCCAACTCTCTGGTTCAAATGCACACCATATTATAGAAGGCATATTTAAGAGTCTTGCAAGAACGCTTAAAAAAGCCGTTGCAATTGATAGCGCGCTTAATGGAGAAATTCCATCAACCAAAGGAGTTCTTTAATGGTCGTTATTGTTGATTACGGTGTTGGCAATTTGTTTTCGCTAAAGAGTTCTTTTTCGGCAATCGGTGTTGAAGCGATTACCTCAGGAGATGCTGATACGATAAGAAAAGCCGACAAGATTATTCTCCCAGGTGTTGGGGCATTTGGCGACGCATCAAAAAAACTTTTTGAAAGTGGACTTGCAGACGTTATAATAGAGCAGGTTAAACTTGGAAAACCACTTCTTGGCATATGCCTTGGTATGCAACTTCTTTTTGAACGCAGTTTTGAGTACGGTGAGCATAAGGGGTTAGGACTTATTAAGGGTGAAATTCGCCCTATAAAAGACGTTATCCCACAAGACTATAAAATTCCACACATTGGTTGGAATGCACTAAAATTCCACAAGGAAAGCCCACTTTTAAAGTATATTAAGGACGGCGATTGCGTGTATTTCGTGCATTCGTTTTACGGCGCAGATTGTGAAGAAAGCGTTATTGCAAGCGCAGAGTATGGCGCTTATCTTACTGCAAGCGTGCAGAACGGCAACGTGTTTGGCTGTCAATTTCACCCAGAAAAGAGTGGAAACGTTGGGCTTAATATACTAAGAGCATTTTGTCAATTGGAGAATAAATAATGAAACTTTTTCCTGCAATAGATTTATTTGATGGCAAGGCTGTAAGGCTTTTTAAGGGCGACTATCAAAACATGACGGTGTATAGTGAAAACCCTAGTGAAATCGCGATAGATTTTTATAATAGTGGCGCACAATATATGCACGTGGTCGATTTAGAAGGTGCAAAAAGTGGTCAAACCCCAAATATAGAAACTGTTAAAAAGCTGGTTGCATCAACCCCTGCATTCGTTGAAGTGGGTGGTGGAATCAGAAGTGAAAATGTTATAGAAAAATACCTTTCGGCTGGTGTAAATCGAGTTATTTTAGGAACTTCTGCCGTGGAAAACCCTGAATTTTTAAAGAGTGCAATCAAAAATTTCGGCGATAGAATTGCAGTCGGTGTAGATATTAAAGACGGATTTGTGGCAATTAAGGGCTGGACGGAAAAATCAAACGTTAAAGGTATTGATTTTTGCAAAAAAATGCAAGATGAAGGCGTTAAAACCATAATTTGCACGGACATTTCTAAGGACGGCGCAATGAAAGGCACAAATCACGATCTTTATAAGACTTTGAAAGAAAATTTAAGTATAGACGTCATAGCATCCGGTGGTGTTTCGAGCATTGATGACGTTAAAAAATTAAAAGAAACTGGTATTTACGGCGCAATTATAGGCAAGGCTTATTACGTTAAAAGCATAGACCTAGTTGAAGCGCTAAAGGTGGCAAGATGATAACAAAGCGAATTATTCCTTGTTTGGACGTTAAGAACGGTAGAGTTGTTAAGGGCGTTAATTTTAGTGGGCTTTCTGACGTATCTTCACCGGTCGAACTTGCGAAGTATTATAGTGATAACGGCGCCGATGAGTTGGTGTTTTACGACATAACTGCATCAGCCGAAAATAGAGAACTTTTTACAGACATTTTAACCCAAGTTGCAAGGACTATTTTTATTCCACTCACCGTTGGTGGTGGCATAAACACGGTTGACGACTTTGATAGGGTGTTAAAGTGTGGCGCAGACAAGGTTAGCGTCAACTCGGGAGCTATTAAAAACCCAGACCTAATCTATCACGCAGCAAAAAAATACGGAGATCAATGCGTTGTATTATCGGTTGACGCAAAACGCGTGGACGGAAAGTTCAAGGTTTTTGCAAAAGGTGGCAGAGAAAACACGGGCATTGATATGCTAGAGTGGATAAAGAGAGGGCTCGATAACGGCGCAGGCGAAATAGTGCTTAACTCAATCGATACCGATGGTGTTAAGGGTGGCTTTGATATAGAGATGTTAGAAAAGGTGTGTGCAATATCAAACGTGCCTGTAATAGCATCTGGTGGAGCTGGAAACATAGAGCATTTTATAACCCTATTTAACACTCTCCCAAAAGTAGATGCAGGGCTTGCAGCCTCGATATTCCACTTTGGACAAGTTAAAATCGAAGAACTTAAAAAAGAATTAAAAAAGAATAATATTCCTGTGAGAATTTAAGGAGAGCATTATGATAGATATTGAACAATTAAAATTTGATGAAAAGGGACTTATCCCAGCAATAGTAGTTGACAACGTTTCAAAAAAGGTCTTAACCCTTGCGTATATGAACAAAGAAAGCCTTAAAATAACTATGGAAAAGAATTTGACTTGCTTTTATTCTCGTAGTAGAAATGAACTTTGGTTAAAGGGCGAAACTAGTGGTAACTATCAACACGTTGTATCAATTACAGCCGATTGCGATAAGGATGCGCTAGTCGTTATGGTAGAAAAAGACGGGCCTGCTTGTCATAAGGGAACGGATAGTTGCTTTAACGATAGAATATATGAGAATGAAAACTTAAAAGAGTTTTCTTTAGAAGGGCTTTTTGAACTTATCAGGGGCAGAAAAATCGACAAGAAAGAAGGTTCTTATACCACCTATTTGTTTGAAAAGGGTTTGGATAAAATATTAAAGAAAGTGGGCGAAGAATGTACCGAAGTTATAATTGCAGGAAAGGCACAAGATAAAAAGGAAACCATTTATGAAATTGCAGACCTTTGCTATCACACACTAGTTTTAATGATAGAAGCAGGCATTTCTTTAGAAGATATTCATAAAGAACTTTCTTCACGCCACGTAATCGACCATAAAGTTAAACAGGAGAAAATGACAAAATAATGATTTCACTAGACAGAAGAGATGCGATATTTCAAGACTTCCACATGCACACGCACTTTTGTGACGGGAAAAATTCACCTGAAGAAATGATTTTAAGCGCTATTGACAAGGGCTTAAAGACGGTTGGCGTATGTATTCACTCGGTGGTGGACCAAAGTATTCAAGAATACGTTGACTTAGTAAAAGAAAAGAACTTTTGTGATGAGATGAAAGTCTTAAAAGAAAAGTATAAAAATAAAATCAAAGTGCTTTGTGGCATTGAGTGGGACTTATTGACCTTAAATAGCGTGGGCGAATACGATTACGTTATAGGCTCATCGCACTTTATAAAAAAAGACGATAAGTATTTCTTTATCGATAGAAGCGAAAAAGAGTTTTTAAGAACGGCAAAAGAAGCCTTTGATGGCGATTATTATGCCTTTGCAGAGCATTATTTTGCACAAGTTGAAAGGATTTTTGACGTGGCAAAGGTTGACATTATAGGGCATATTGATTTAATCACAAAGTTTAATGAAGGCAATAAATATTTTGACGTTAAAAATCCAAGATACGTTAAAGCCTATCAAAAGGCGATAGATAAGCTCGTTACCTTTAATAAACCTTTTGAAATCAATATGGGTGCAATTTCAAGGGGATATAGAACCGAGCCTTATCCAGCGCTAGATATCCTTGAATATATAAAGAAAAAGGGTGGCAAACTAATTTTATCAAGCGATAGTCACTCTAAAGAAAACGTTGCTTATCAGTACGATAAGTGGGCACACTTGTTGGGTTAAATTATGGCAGATTGGTTAAACAATACATTTTACAACTTCGATAGGCAGATTTTTGTTGCAATGAACGGACTTCAAAAAACGGCGGGCGAATTTTTAACCCCGTTTTTTAAGTTCGTTTCTTTTTTTGGCGAAGGTGGAATTTGCCTAATAATCTTATCGGTTATTCTTTTGCTTTTTAGGGGCACGAGAAGAACGGGAGCATCAATGCTTTTGGCAATAGGTGTCGGCGCACTCTTTACAAACGTTATAATCAAGAACGCAGTTGCAAGGGTTAGACCTTTTTATGCCGATTTGGAGTTCTTTGCATTTTGGGAAAGTGCAGGTGCAACTTCGGTCAGCGAATATTCTTTTCCGTCTGGACATACCACCGTTGCCATGACTAGTATGACTGCACTTTTTTTATCAACTAATAAAAAGAAAAGTTGGCTATCTTATATTTTTGTTGTACTCACGGCTTTCTCAAGGGTTTATTTAATCGTACATTATTTTACCGATATTATAGGTGGACTTATTATCGGTGGAATATCGGGTGTAATAGGTTATTATTTAGCAAAATTGATATTTTCTAAATTTGAAAAGCACAAAGACAAAAGGACTTGCGAATTTATACTAGAAAGTGATATAATGAACTTACTAAATAAGGGAGAAAATAAATGAAGGATAGTGAAATATTAAATTATTCGGTGCAAATAAGCGACGGATTAACTCAAACAAGTGCAGACGGCATAAGCCTTGCGTTTGATTCAAAATATGGAATAATGTTCGGCGCATATATGCCTGGGCTACAAGGCAATTACGGGGAGTCAAGGGGTAGAATTTCTTTAACCTATTTTCCAGCATCGCAACCAACGAATAGTCGCACTGTTGATATAGCAGTGGAAAAAGATGCATACTGCCCTAATATCTTAGGGCTTGGCGATGGCAAGGTTAGGGTGTTTTATGAAAAGGACAGCCGTTCAGATACAGACCACGTTACAGTCTATAAAGATTTTGACTATATAACTCAAACTTTAAGCGAAGAAAAAATCGTTATGCTAAAAAGAGACGACGGCGAAAAAGTTGCTCTTTGCACAAGCGAACAATTTGCTTATCTCAATAAACACGGCTATAAAAATCAAACCTATAAAAATAGCGAGCAGATCGCTTTTGGAAGCCACACCATTTTTCGTGGTCAAGACGGATACGTTTACGGCGCAATAACAAGTTATCTCGCCCAGCCTATTTTATATCGTTCTAACGATAACTTAGAAAGTTTAGAGTTTTTTGCTATTTGCCCATATTCTGCACAGTATGAATTGGATTATAAATTTGTGGGCAATGAAATTATGGCTGTGTTTAGAACTCCAACCGAAAAAGGTTCTATTTACTTTACAACCAGCAGTGATAATGGCAAAACTTGGAGCCAGCCTTATTTAATTAAGGATAGTATTCCTTGCAGACCAAGACTTATAAATTATAATGGTGGCGCGCTCGTTATTGCAAATCACTTTAACAATGATACGGGAAATCGCCCTGGAATTCAACAGGCAAGAACAAGCGTAAGGCTTTATATAGTGAAGGGCGATGAACTTCCTAATGAAAAGACGCTCGTTAAAGAACTTTACAGCAAATGTGGGATAGTAAACGTTTGCGCAGTGGATATCTTAGGGGACGTTTATTTTGCATATAGCACGAGTAGGCTTGCGTTAGAATACCTTAACGGCAACCCAATGGTGCGTGGCAAAGACGCTATTAGATACGTTAATTTAGGCGATTTAACGGTTGAATAAATATTCAATAATTTTTTTAGAGAATAAGAATTATGAGTGAAAACTATTTACAAAAGAATTTTACAGAATATCAACGAAAAGCTGCACAAGGCGATATGATAGCACAATATGAATTAGGGCTTTGTTATGAAAAAGGTAAAGGCACGATGGAAGATATCAATAATGCTGTATATTGGTATAAAATGTCTGCAAAAAACGGATATGCAAAAGCACAATGCACATTGGGTTTTTGCTATGAAAAGGGGAAAGGCGTGCCAAAAAACATTGTTTCAGCATTTAATTGGTATGAAAAATCGGCAAATCAAGGAAATGCAACAGGGCAATATAATTTAGCACTTTTATATGAAAAAGGTGGAGAAGTTAAGCAAGATTATAAAAAAGCGATAGATTTATACGAAAGGGCTGCAACGCAAAACCACGCGTCGTCTCAATATAATTTGGCGATACTTTATTATAATGGTAAAGCGGTGCAACAAGATTTCTTAAAGGCAGTGAAACTTTTTGAAAAAGCGGCAAGCCAAGGTCATGCAAAAGCACAAAACATGTTGGGCATTTGCTATGAAAAGGGAAAAGGCGTTGAACTTAACCTAGTTTTGGCGCGTGAGTGGTATAAAAAGTCTGCAGAAAAAGGAAATAGTAACGCAAAGGCAAATTTTGAAAGACTTGATGCCGTCACTGCTGATATAAAGAGAAAGGAAAGGGAAAGAACCAAGTCTTTAACAACAAAATTAGCGATTTCAATTATTTGGGGCGTTATTTCTATAGCATTTTTAACGTATTGCTTTATTACTGATTTTAAGTTTTTTGTCCAACTGCAAACGAATAGAAAAGATTTTGTGAACTACGTCTTGCTTGGGGTTTTACACGTGGTTGGTTTGCTCGGCAGTATAATCGGTGCTTTTCAACTACTATTTATTCCCGAGGCGATTAAGAAAAAGACAAAGGCGTTAACTTATGTGAAGTTAATTTGCTCTTTAGCGATATTGATAATTGCAACTGTTATATGCTTTTTAGGGCAAAATGATAATGGGAAAATGGCAACGCTTATCTTTGTTGAAGTGCTTGCTTTTGTTCTGTTATATTTATACTTGGGTTTTTTCAAAGAGTCAAACGGGCAATGGATGGATAATTGGAAAACAATGTTATTTGTCCTTCTTGTCATAACGATTGCTGTTGAGGTGTTAACTTTCTTGCTCTGTTCATGGTTAAAGCACGTTGGACAAGGGTTTTTGAGTTTTGTCGCAGGGTTTATATGCGTTGTGGTGGTGCTTGTTCAAATAATTAGTTTGATATATGAAATACTTGCATTGCTTGGGGTTGTACATATAAACACGGCAGAAGATTATGAAAAAATGATTGCGCAAGATAGAAAAAATAAAGCAGATAATAAGGAAAAAGAATATAATCCAACAAACACTGAAAAAGTAAAGCAATCAGAAAAGAAAGAGATTGACAAAAAATATTATCATTATAAAACAAAACTAGAAAGTTATCCTGGTAATATTGTAAAGGCAGCCATTGTGGGTGAAGAACAAGAATATACTATTGAGGCAACTTTTTATTTTAAGAATGCAGAAGGAAAGGAAAAGACTAAAACGGGAACTTGGGTTGTAACTGATAGACCTGGACTTGCTTACGTACCAATAACAATCAGCCAAGCAGAAGAACATTTTAAGTATATGTTATCCCCTATTGGCGATGGTTTTTTTGATTAATATTAAATTTTTCAAAAAATTTGTATAAATTAAGGCTAACGAAAGGGTTAGCCTTTTTTGTTATAATTTGTCGAAAGATAGCATAAAGTATAATATTCTAATTTAGGGGGAAAATACTTTGTGCGAAGATATAAAAGAAAGGGTTATAAGGGAAGCAGAATATATTGCTGAAAATAAGTCAACCGTTCGGCAAACGGCGTTTGTTTTTCATTTTAGCAAGTCAACCGTGCATAAGGACGTGACTGAAAGATTAAAAGAACTTGACAAAGAACTTTATAAAAAGGTTAAAAAGGTTTTGGACTTTAACTTTAGTGAACGCCATATCCGTGGTGGGGAAGCCACAAGAAAAAAGTATCAAAAAAACCATAGATAAAATAATTGACAAAAAAACGTTTGATTGATATAATATAGATGAAAAATACCTAAACTAAAAGGTTCGCCTGATAGCAAAGGAGTTGTAAAGGAATTTACAGGGCAAATGGCTCTGTTTAATCAATCCCTCCCTTTTGCTAAGCGAAAGGGAGTTATTTTTTCTTTTGCTCTTATCCTTTCGTTTGGTTGATTTTTAACGGAAAAACACTGCGAAATACTTTGCCTTTTGTTCGGTTACATACTTTTCAAGTATGCGCCCTTACAAGAAAGCGTGTCTTTCTTGCGTTTTTCACGTTAAACCACAAATTAATCAACCACCCTCAACTCTAAGAGCCTATTTTGAAGCCATCCTTTCGTTTGGTTGATTTTTAACAGAAAAACAGCGCATTTTAGTTTTGGTATATATAACAAAAAGGAGAAACGAAAATGAAAAAACTATTCACTTTATTTTTAAGCGCTATTTTATGCTTTACCACTTGCTTTATGTTTGCGTGCAAGGAAGAAGAAAAAAGCGTTCAAATTGAATACACGAGTCCAGACGTTGTTATTTCTAAACTCGTTGGTGACAATTTAGAGTATGGCTTATTGGCAGAGCCTGCTGCAACAAAACTAGAAAAAGTTGATGGAAAGGATTTTACTTGGAAAAGACTTTCTGTTCAAGAACTTTATGATAAACATACAAAAACATATCCACAAGCCGTTTTAATGGTTAAAAACAGCGTGCTTGAAGATTACCCACAACTTGTAAGGGCTGTTAAAGAAAAGTTTAATTCAAGCAATCATTTGACCGGAGTTAAAAATGCAATCAATAACGTAAAAGCAGATTATCCACTTTTAGCTTTACCTGCATTTGTGGATGATACTATGGTTGAAAAGTGCAACATTTCTTGGCAAGATGGGATAGAGAGCGATACTAAAAAACAAGTAAAGGAATATATAGACCAAATTTTAAATGTCAATATCGGTTTAGACATAGCGCCTGCAACTAAAATTCAAGATGATTTCTTCTATACTGAAAATCTCGGTGAAGGTCAAGACGTTAGTGGAAAGACGTTTACTTTCTGTGTTCCAGGAGGCGCACCTGCTTTGTCAATCGTAAACTTTATTAGCAATAAGGAAAACTTTATCTATGGTGCGACCTTTAACTATAAAGTAGTTAGTGCTGATAGCCAAACGGATAATATCACAATGTATATAAATGGTGTAAAAGAATATGCCGACTTTATTATTTTACCAGTAAACGCTGCAAGCAAGCTTTATAATAAGAAAACCGATTTAGATAAATCTTATAAAATGCTTTCTGTTATAACGCACGGAAATTTATATATTATGAGCAAAACCGAAAGCACGATTAATTCACTTAAAGGGAAAACTATAGCTGTTATCGGAGGGGAAGGAAAAGTTCCTGATTTAACATTAAAGACAATCTTTAATAGAAATTCTATAAAATATAGTACAAAAGCATAATGAAAAATAAAAAGACAACTTTAATTAACTTAATACCAACGACCATATCAATTTTATGTTTGATTTTGGTGTGGTCGTTAGCGTCGCTTGCTGTTGGTGATGAACAAGTTTTACCATCTTTTTTTGAAACGGTGAAAAAATTTTTTTCACTCTTTTCTTACGGAGAATTTTATTCTTCGTATTTTGGAACGTTGCTTAGAAGTTTAATTTCTTTTATAATATCCTTTTTAATAGCATTATTTCTAGTTTGGATTTTCCAAAAACATAAAATGGTAAAAAAATTTGTTGAACCTATTATGGCAATAATAAGGGTGTTGCCAACTATAGCAGTGGTGTTATTGTTACTTTTATGGACAAACACGTTTGTTGCACCAATAATCGTTACGATTTTGGTTGTGTTGCCAACTACTTTCGTAAGCTTATCAAATGCGTTTGATAGCGTTGATAAAGATGCAATTAAAGCGTGTGAGTTTTTTGCCGTTTCTAAGAAAGAAATTTTTTTCAAAGTGCAACTTCCACAGATTGCACCTGCACTCTATTCATCAATTGGTGCAGGGTTATCGTTAAACTTAAAGCTTATGGTTGCGGCAGAAGTACTTGCATTTACAACGTCATCTATAGGTAACTTTATATATTTGTCTAATTTATACGATCAAACCATTACTATGATGGCGCTTGTTTTGAGCGTCGTGATAACGGGGTTAATTATTGAGATGCTTTTCTCTTTATTTTCTAAAAAGGTGGGGAAATGGCAATGATTAGTGTAAAAAATTTATGTAAACGTTATGGCGAAAATCAAATATTCGACAATTTCAACCTCGATATTTTCGATGGAGAAGTCTTGGCAATTTTAGGGGAGAGTGGCTCGGGTAAAACCACGCTACTAAACGTTTTAGCGGGGTTAACAGACTTTTCGGGTGAAGTTAGTGGTGTGGAAAAACCAGTTTCTATGGTTTTTCAAAAGGATATGCTGGTTAAAAACCTTACGGTTAAAGAAAACCTATTGCTTGTCAACAAGGATATAGACGTAGATAAGATATTAGCCGAAGTCGGATTAAAGGATAGGGGAAACGAGTATATAAAGAATTTATCTGGAGGTATGGCAAGGCGTGTTGCTATAGCAAGGGCTCTTGTGTTTGATGCCAAAACGCTGTTTTTGGACGAGCCGTTTATCAATCTTGATTTATCTAAAAAATTTTCGTTAATGGATATAATCAAAGAGAGAAAACAGGGTAAAACTATAGTGTTAGTAACGCATGATATAAAAGAAGCCGTTTATCTTGCAGATAGAATAGTGGTTGTTAGCAAGGGGAAGATTATTTTAGAGTGCAAAAACTTTAAAGATAGGGCTGAGGAAGTTGAAAGACAGCTGTTTGAAACTATGCTAAAATTATAATTGTTGAATTTTAAAAGGGGAGAAAATCTCTCCTTTTTATTTTTATAATTGGAATTTGTATTGACAAAGTTTACTCGCTTTGGTAAAATGAATAATAGTTGATTATATTTTAGATTACATCTAAAATCAGTTAAGGGGAAAAATGCCAAGGTATAAAATTGCAGACGTGGTCTTTGATGCAGAGTTTTTATTCGATTATAGCAAAGACTTATGTAAAGATTATGAATATTCGGGGGAAGAAGAACCAAAGTTTTTGGCAAAAATTACTGAAGAAGAGATTTTGTCAGAAAGACCTAATATGGTTGGCTATCCCGATAGCTTTTTGGAAAGCATCGTACTTTTTAGGAAGCTTTGCGATTATACCTTAAAAAATGCAAACGGCATAATATTCCATTGTAGCGCAATTATGGTGAATAACGAGGCGTATCTTTTCACAGCACCGTCTGGCACGGGCAAGTCAACGCATACGAGGTTGTGGAGAGAAGCTCTTAAAGATAAAGCCGTGATGATAAACGATGACAAGCCAATAATAAGATACGTTGACGGAGATTTTTACGTATATGGCACGCCGTGGCGTGGAAAACATGAGCTTGGTACGAACGCACGTGCAAAAATTAAAGCCATTTGTAAAATTTATCAGGCAAAAGAAAACGTTATTCGTGAAATGTCACCAATGCAAATGTTTATAACCATTTTGGATCAAACGGTAAGACCTAAAGAAGAAAAAGAAATGGATAAACTTCTATCCATACTTGATAAAATGGTAAAGAAAGTTAAACTATACGAACTAGGCTGTAATATTTCTTTAGATGCAGCAAGGCTTTCTATTGGTGTAATGGCAGGAGAAAAAATATGAAGATAAAAGACGGATTTATTTTAAGGGAAGTCGCTGATAGTTTTATCGTTGTGGCTGTTGGAGAAGCAGTTAAAGCTTTCAACGGCGTGATAAATTTGAACCAGACGGGCGCGCTTTTGTGGAAAACTTTGGAAAAGGGCGCTGAAGAAAAAGATTTGGTTGATGCGCTACTTAACGAATATGACGTGGAAAGAGAACTCGCAGAAAAAGACGTTAAAATGTTTATAACAAAACTTACGGAGGCAGGGCTAGTAAAATAGGCTTTAAGTACTTATGGAAAAAGTTGGATTTGATAATGCAAAATATTTAGAGATGCAATCGACAAAGATTTTGGAAAGGGTTGCTACTTTTGGGGGAAAACTATACCTTGAATTTGGTGGAAAACTTTTCGATGATTATCACGCAGCTCGCGTTTTACCGGGGTTTGAACCAGATAGCAAAATCAAAATGCTTTCTGGTTTAAAAGATCAAGCAGAAATCTTGATTGTTATAAATTCAAGCGATATAGAAAAGAATAAACAACGCAGTGATTTGGGTATTACTTACGACGTTGACGTTTTAAGGCTTATTGATATTTTTAAACAAAAAGATTTTTACGTTGGAAGTGTGGTTTTAACTAAGTTTAAATACCAGCCAAGCGCAATTGCTTTCCAAAAGAGATTGGAAATGCGTGGCATAAAAGTTTATCGCCATTATCCTATTGACGGATATCCAAGTGAAGTGGAAAAAATTGTCAGTGACGAAGGGTATGGCAAGAATGAATACGTTATAACTACTCGTCCATTAGTAGTTTTGACAGCACCTGGTCCAGGTAGTGGAAAAATGGCAACTTGCTTATCGCAGTTATATCACGATAATAAGCGTGGTATTAAAGCAGGATATGCTAAGTATGAAACCTTCCCCGTTTGGAATTTGCCGTTAAATCACCCTGTAAATATTGCATATGAAGCAGCTACTGCAGACCTTAACGATATGAACATGATAGATCCATTTCATATGGAAGCTTATCAAAAGATGGCAGTTAATTACAATAGAGACGTGGAGATTTTCCCAGTTCTTTCAGCAATGTTGCAAAAGGTGTTAGGGGAATGTCCTTATAAGTCCCCAACCGATATGGGCGTTAATATGGCAGGGCATTGCATAATTGATGAAGGCATAGTACAAAAGGCTTGTGAGCAAGAGGTTATTCGCAGATATTATGCGGCGCAATTACAAGTTAGAAAAGGGCTTGTTGGCAAGGAAGTTATTTCAAAGATTGAAGTGCTTATGCAAAAAATGCATATTTCAATAGCAGATAGGGAAGTTGTTAAGCCTGCTCTTGAAAAAGAACAATTAACAGGTCAGCCAGGTTGCGCGCTACAATTAACCACTGGAGAGATCGTAACGGGAAAGACAGGTAATCTCATGGGTGCAAGTGCTGCAGCTTTACTTAATGCTTTGAAAGTTTTGGCAAATCTTGATGATGAATTGTTGCTTATTTCTTCGAAGGTTATAGAGCCTATTCAGAAATTAAAAGTAAATCATATGGGTTCTATCAACCCAAGGCTACATACAGATGAAATTTTATTATCGCTTGCAGTCAGTGCGGCGACCGATTCTAAGGCAAAACTTGCAATGGAACAGTTGTCTAAATTAAAGGGCGCAGAGTTTCATTCATCAGTAGTGCTTTCTCCTGCTGATGAAAAAACACTTAAAAAGCTTGGTATTCACGTTACCTCGGAACCAAGAAGAGAAAGTGAGATTATTGGGAAGTAAAACGTATAAAATTTTTTAGTGCGTATTGACAACTTTGTGTATCTGTGATAAAATACAAGAAAAACTTTGTTTAGGAGAGAAAATATGACTACATTGATGATTGTATTATTGTGTATAGACGTTATACTTTTAGCGGCATTATTTGCCTATGTTGTTACTGCTATCCTAAATAGAGACAGTAAGCCAGTAAAAACTGAAGAAGTAGCAGTAACAGAACAAGAGGTTGTGGAGGAAAAGAAAACTGAAACGATCGTTGCAAATGAAATAGAGGACATTGAAGATGACAGATTTGTCGTTAAACGTGTGTCCTTTGCTCAAAAGATGTTGACGCTTGATGCGAAAACTCAGATTTATTATGAAACCATACATAATGCGTTTAAAGCTTTAAGGAACATTAATCCAAGAATTTCAATGAAAGGCGTTTCTTATAGATTGGGCAGAGAACTCGTTGCAAAAATAAGTGTTAGAGGCAAGACTATGCGTTTGCATTTAGCGCTTAACGTAACCGACTTTGAACAAAACGTTTATTTCCAAAAAGACTTGTCTGACGTTAAGGCATACGTGGAAGTTCCACTTATGGTTAAGGTTAAGAGCGACAGGGGATTAAAGAAAGCGCTAGTACTTATCGAAGCTTTATGTCAAGCAAAAGCTATTGAAAAGAAAGCTCGTTATACTGCCATTGATGCTATAACTGAATTAAAACAAAAGATTTAATAGACTTAAAAACAATAAAAACGGCTAACGATTTTCGTTAGCCGT
>JAZUSI010000118.1:0-5764 GCA_045606665.1 Christensenellaceae bacterium | reverse complement strand
AAACCTCCTATGTTTAATTTGATTGTGTAGACTACTTTCTTATTTTAACATAGGAGGTATTTTATGTAAAGGTTAACCTCTTTTTAACCACGGGACTATCCCGTGGTTTTCATATACAAAAACAAAAACGGCTAACGATTTTCGTTAGCCGTTTGTTTTTTTATTAAATTTTTATTCTTTTTCAAAATAATAATGCGTATTATCTTCTCTTGCCATCTTAAACCCTAATCTACCTATGAGATTAAATGACGGCTTGTTTTCCTTAAAGCACCTTGTTTTAAGTTTTTTCGCACCCAAAACAGTTTTGGCGTAGTCCATAAGAGCCGATGCGCTTTTTGTGGCATAGCCTTTGCCTTGACTTTCCTTAAAAAACCTAAACCCTATTTCCACACCACCAAAATAGTCAAAGTTGTGGAGCACCAATTCGCCAATCATTTGATTATCCTTTTTGACGGCAAGCGCATATTCTTCCTTTTTATCCTTGAGTTTTTGTTGGAAATTAAAAAAGTAATCGGGGCTTGGCTTTTCTTCCCCCAAGTCTTCACGATAATCATAACCCCACCACTTGTTTAAGTCCTCGTTCATATAAAGTTCGCAATATCTTTCTTTATCGATTTCAAAAATATCGGTTATGGTGAGTTCGCCTACACTAATCAAGATAGGCGAGTTAATTTTATCAAAAAGTGTTTTAACCTTAACATAATTTTTTTCCTTAATATCAATCGGTCTATATTGCAGTTTAGAAATACGAAGTCCGTCATCTCCACAATCTTCTTCGCGATTGATAAACTTTATTCCGTCCCCAAAAGCTTTGGCAAACTCTTGTGCCATAAGTGGATAAATGCCGTCATATTTAACGAGCGCCTTTTCAATATGCACGATTAATGTGTCGCCTATTCTTTCGCCCACCGAAAACGCAACCACTTTGCCATCAACGTCGATTAATCCACCCACTTGATTAAGTTCAAACATATTTTCCACAAGGCTAAAAACCTTTTTCTGTTCAACGGCTTCGCTCCAACGCAAAAACTCTGTTCTAGAGTTGAACTCGTTTAAAAATTCTTTTATTCTCGGAAAATCTTCTCTTTCAATTTGCTTGAATTGATAGTTTGGATATAATTTCTTAAATTTATTGACGTGGTTTCTTTGCCCACCGAATTTTTTGCCAGAGTAAGTCTTAAACTTTTCTGCATCGTAAATATAATCGCTCCAATCCCTATCGTTTGATATGCTAACCCTATGGTAGCGTTCAGTTAGAAGCACTGCAGTCGCATTATCGATACAGCAAAATTTTAGTGGCAAAAAATTAGATAAAGAGTATTCTTCGATTTTTTCAAGCGCGCCCAAAACGTCTCTTCCTAAAGGAAAGTAAAATGAATCTTTATAGTCAGGGGAAGTTTCTTTCATAATAAGGGTATGGTTAAAAATGGCGTAATCGACAACAAAGTCATCTCGCCACATATATCTAACACCAAGAGAAAGGTCACAAAACCCACCACCATATTTAATTAAATAATCTTTTATTTCATCAAAATTTTGATTTAGTCTTTTAAATTCTAACATTTTTCTTTTTTAAACAATTATCAAACAAGGCTTTTGACACAATAAATTGTTGATTAGCCTCTTTGCGATTTGACGAATAAAATACAAAAAAATATAAGTGTTCTTGTGAAGGAGCATACTTGAAAAGTCTGCAACTGAACAAAACCAAAATATTTTAAAGTGTTTTTGCGTCAAAAATCAACGAGAGATTGTGGATAAATCCTAAAAAACAAAAGGGCACTATGCCCTTTTGTTTTTTTATGCTTTTTATATTTTTGTCTTTTTAAGGTGTTCGATTATATCGCTAATCCTGTCTAGGTCATCACGAGTATAGTAATCGATATAGATACGACCTTTCTTATCGTTGCCGATAGCGTTAACTTTAGTGCCTAAAACCCTTTGCATATCACCGATAAGTTCTTTGACTTCTAAAGAGAGTTCTTGCTTAATTCTCTTTTTCTCTTTAACTTCAGGTGGGTCAAAGTAATCTTTTACCCTTTTTTCCACTTCACGAACGGAAAGCCCCTCTTTAACAGCGCTTTCTGCAGTTTTAATTTGTTCGGTTGGTGGAAGTGAAATGATAGCACGGGCATGCCCTGCTGATAAAACGCCGTTTGCCACCATTTTTATAACTTCTTGAGAAAGCGAAAGCAATCTTAAGGTGTTGGCTATTGCTGGACGCGACTTACCAATTCTATCGGCAAGGTCTTCTTGCGTCATACCATAATCTTCCATAAGCGAACGCATAGCCGTTGCAGCTTCGATTGGGTTAAGGTCTTCCCTTTGCAAGTTTTCGATGAGAGAAATTTCTTTAATTTGCCTTTCGTTATAGTTCTTAACAATAGTAGGAACTGTTGAAAGCCCTGCGAGTTTACTTGCTCTAAAACGTCTTTCCCCAGCGATAATCATATACCTGTCGCCACTCTTGTTGACGATAATAGGCATAATCACGCCGTGTTTTGAAATTGAGTCGGCAAGTTCTTGAAGCGCCGTTTGGTCAAACGCTTTTCTTGGCTGATTTGGGTTGGCAAAAATTAAGCCGATATCAATCTCTTGAACTTGTTCGCCTTTAACAGCTTGTTCTTCATCGAAGAATAGGCTTTTGCCATAATCTTCTTCGGTTTCTGAAAATAAAACGGATAAACCTTTTCCTAATCCTTTTGCTTTCATTTTAACTTTCTCCAATTTTTAGTCTTTTGTTTTTTTACCAGGTTGCCTTGATATGTATTCTTCGGTTAAGGCAAGGTATGCTTTTGCCCCTGAACAACGCGTATCGTGTAACATAATAGGAAGCCCATGACTTGGCGCTTCGGCAAGCCTAATATTTCTTGGAATAACAGTGTCGAACACACGTTTTCCAAAGAATTTGCGAATTTCTTCGCTTATTTGTCTAGAAATAATTGCACGGTTATCGTTCATAGTAAGCACAACGCCCTCAATTTTAAGAGATGAGTTAAGGTGCTTAACCACAAGCTTAATTGTATTCATAAGCTGTGACAACCCTTCAAGCGCGTAATATTCACTTTGGATAGGAATAATAACCGTATCGGCGCTAGCTAACGCATTGATTGTCAAAAGTCCAAGTGATGGTGGGCAGTCAATAGTTATAAAGTCATAGCTTTTTACAGCCCTTTCCAAAACTTTTTTAAGAACTTTTTCCCTGTCCTTAACGTAAACTAGTTCAACCTCTGCGCCAGCTAAATCTATATTTGATGGCAAGATATCAAGCCCGTCAACACACGTTTTTACAACAGCTTCTTCGATAGGCATTTCATCTATCATAACGTTGTAAACAGAATTCTTAACTTCGTTCTTAGCAAAACCTAAGCCGGTCGTTGCATTGCCTTGTGGGTCAAGGTCAACTATTAAACATTTGTAACCTTTTTTTGCAAGGTATGCTGACATGTTTACACAAGTTGTGGTTTTCCCTACTCCACCTTTTTGGTTAGAAAAAGCAATAATTTTTCCCATAATTTACTCCTTTGCAAGCGCTTTGCTTTTTTTCTAAATTTACGCTTTCGCGTTTTCTTTTTCCTTAATTGTTGCTTAAATTTAATTATTCCTTATTTTGGTCTTGGTCAGTTTCTTCAAGCTTTTCATCTTTTTCTTCTAAAGATTCTTCTTTTTTTTGATCTAAATTGTCTTCAGTTTCAACAGTTGGTTCAGCTTCTTCTTGTTTTTTTGCTTTTGCGACCTTTTCAGAGATTATAACGTTGCCTTTATTAAAAGGGTTTTCGCGTAAGGTTTTTTCATTTTCATCCATAAACGCAATAATCTCTTCCACACTCTTGCCTTCCATAAGCATATCAACTTCTTCAGAATAGATAGTTTCTCTTTCCACCAAAAGCCTTGCCATATTATCAAGAAGCTTCTTATTCTTAGCAAGCATGGCTCTTGCCGTCTTTAAGCCGTTGTCAATAATTTGTCTAATTTCTTGGTCGATAATAGCTGCCGTTTCTTCGCTGTAGTTAACGTGAGAAGCCATATCCCTTCCGATAAACACTTCTTTATCCGAGCCGTAAGAGATAGGACCAACCTTTTCACTCATACCCCACTCGGTAACCATAAGCCTTGCGCGTTTTGTAACGGCTTGGATATCCCCAGATGCACCTGCAGATATGTCCTTTATAATAAGTTCTTCAGCAACCCTACCGCCGAGTGTCATAACGATATCGTCAAGTAATTTTGCCTTGGTTAAGTGATTATCGTCAGTGTCTGGTCTAGTCATAGTATAACCTGCCGCTTGACCACGTGGAATAATAGATACTTCGTGAACAGGGTCGCAGTGTTTTAACAGCCTTGCAAGGATTGCGTGACCTGATTCGTGATAAGCAGTTATTCTCTTATCCGTTTCAGTAACAAGCCTACTCTTCTTTTGTGGCCCCATTAATACCTTGTTTACACCTTCGTAAAGGTCTTTATTCGTAATAAATTTTCTGTTTGCGCGCGCAGCCAAAATTGCCGCTTCGTTCAAAAGGTTTTCTAAGTCTGCACCTGAAAAACCACTGGTCATTCTCGCAACAGTCTTAAAGTTAACGTCGTCAGCAAAAGACTTGTTTCTTGCGTGAACTTTTAATATTGCTTCTCTACCACGAACGTCTGGAACGTTAACGTAAATTTGTCTGTCAAATCTACCTGGGCGAAGTAGCGCTGGGTCTAATATGTCGGCTCTGTTGGTTGCAGCCATAACGATTATACCGTCGTTTGTTTCAAAACCGTCCATTTGAACTAAAAGTTGGTTTAAGGTTTGTTCTCTTTCATCGTGTCCGCCACCCATACCAGTGCCACGTTGACGGCCTACTGCATCAATTTCATCGATAAACACGATACATGGCATACTCTTTTTTGCAACGTCAAACAAATCTCTAACTCTAGATGCTCCTACACCAACGAACATTTCCACAAAGTCTGAACCACTTATTGAGAAGAAAGGAACGCCTGCTTCCCCTGCAACAGCCTTTGCAAATAATGTTTTACCTGTGCCCGGAGGCCCTACGAGTAAAACGCCCTTAGGTATTCTTGCACCAAGGTCAGAGAATTTTTTAGGGTTCTTTAAGAAATCAACCACTTCAGCGAGTTCTTCTTTTTCTTCTTCAGCGCCTGCAACGTCAGAAAATCTAACCTTTAAGTTTTGATTTACTCTTGCGTTAGTCTTTGCAAAATTCATTGCGCTCTTTGTGCCACCTTGAGTTTGCATCATAAGAATAAAGAACACTACTGCTATTAAAATAGTTCCAGCAAGTGGCAATAATGATGACCAAATTGAACCTGCATTAGGGTCGGTATAAGTATAGCCAACACCCAATTCATCGAGAACGTTTGTAATTGCAGACACTTCACTGTCGCTTCTTGAATAGTTTGTAGTAAATGAAATTCTTTGTCCAGTCTTAACACTCACTAGGTCAAACTCAATAACGTATCCATCAAACAAGATATTGGAAAGTTTTGCACCCTTTTCCATATTGAAGCCACTATTTTTAATTTCAGCTTTAATCGTTGGAGCGTTTGCGCCTGGTAAAAATAAATCATCACCATTTAATTCATCTTTATCTAAAAGCTCATCTCCACCACCTCTTCTCATTTCAATTAAAACAGAATGGAATTCAGAGGTCTTAATTTCAGTACTTCCTGTTAAGCAAGAGGTAATCGAAAGCAATGCAATAATTGCAACGATAACCCCAAGTATTATCCAAAGTTTTTTACTTCTCTTAGTTTTCAAAAT
>JAZUSI010000117.1:0-6100 GCA_045606665.1 Christensenellaceae bacterium | reverse complement strand
TTTAAAAAAGTGCTTGACAACAGCAGAAAAATACTATAAAATTTAAAAATGTGTATTGATTAATTTAAAAAATTTTAATTTGGGGGGATTATGAGGTTTCTAAAGGGAAAAAATTTAGTATTAAAAGATAAAAAATCAATTTTTATTGACAAGACGGTTGTCATAGGTGATAACGTTATCATTTATGAAAACAACAGAATTGAAGGCAATACTATTATTGAAGATGGTGCAATAATATTGCCAAACTGTTTGATCAAAGATTCTCATATAGGTAAAAATACCAAGGTAAATCATAGTCAAATGGAAGAAAGTTCTGTAGGAAATAACTGTGATGTTGGACCATTTGCAAGATTAAGACCAAAGGCAAACGTAAAGGACAATGCAAAAATTGGCAACTTTGTTGAGATTAAGAATGCAACGATTGGCAATGGCACAAAGGTGAGTCACCTTGCTTATGTCGGGGATGCTGATGTCGGTGAAAATTGTAACATAGGTTGTGGTGCGATATTTGTTAACTATAACGGAAAAACCAAGAGCAGAACGGTTGTAGGAAACAATTGTTTCATTGGTAGTAACTGCAATTTGATTGCACCCCTAAATATAGAAAAAAATTCATACATATGTGCGGGAACAACTGTTACTAAAGATACTAAAAATGATGACTTTGTTATTGGTAGAGTTAAACAGGAAAATAAAGAAAAAAGAGCACATATGTATTTGAAGAAATTTGAGGGGGAAGAATAAAATGGGGTTATTTTTTGGTACGGATGGAATTCGTGGAAAAGTAAACGAAGATTTAACACATGATATTGCTTATAAAATTGGTAATGCGCTTTCAATTTTGAAAGAAAAACCGACTATTATTATCGGTTCTGATACAAGAATATCTAATACATATCTAGCTTTAGCGCTTGCAACAGGTGCAATGAGTGGTGGAGCGCACGTTATTGATATCGGTATTGTTCCAACGGCAGGAATAGCATATATTACAAAAACGATTGGTGCTGATTATGGTGTTGTAATAAGTGCTTCGCATAATAGTGGCGAATACAATGGTATTAAAATTTTTAGTAAAAACGGATATAAGCTTTCCGATAAGGAAGAAACAGCAGTAGAACGTTGTTTTATTAAACATAAGATTAATAGTTTTCCAGATATAGGAACTTATGAACAAAACTTTAATTTGATCAAACTATATAGAGATTATCTTATTGCTACAAGTGAAAATAGCCTTAAAGGAAAGACTATTGTGCTTGATTGTGCTTGTGGAGCTGCCCATAAGGTTGCGCCTGAGGTTTTTAGAAAGTTGGGGGCAAAAGTTATTGCAGCAAACAGTGTAAATAATGGTTTAAAAATTAATGATAAGTGTGGTGCATTATATCCACAAAATTTAATCAAGAAAATGTTTAGATATAAAGCTGATATGGGTTTTGCTTTTGATGGTGACTCTGATAGGCTTATTGCTGTCGATGAAAAAGGAAATATAATTGATGGTGATAAAATCATATTAGGTTTAGCTAAATATTATAAAGAGTTGGGTAAATTAAAAGGGGACACGGTAGTTGGAACAACACACACAAACATGGCAATTGAAGATGCCTTAAAAGAACTCGGAATGAAACTTATTAGAACCGATATAGGTGATAAATACGTTTTAGCCAAACTTCTTGAGAAAGATTTATCCATTGGTGGGGAACAAAGTGGTCACATTATAATAAAGGATTTAGCTACTACTGGTGATGGTATTTTAAGCGCTATAACCGTTGCTAATATGATTATCAATAAGAAAACCACAATGTCAGAGGCGTTGAAGGTTGATTTGTATCCACAAGCAAACGAAAACGTCATCATTAAAGATAAGTTCCGTATTATGAATAATGAAGAGTTGGCTCAACAGACTGCTAAATATAATGCCGAACTTGAAGGAAAAGGTAGAATAATGATAAGAGCATCTGGAACAGAACCAAAAATTCGTGTAATGGTTGAAAGTAGAGATAGTGCTCTTAATCAAGAAATTGCGCAAAATATGGTTGCTTTAATTAAAAAGATTGATGAAGAATATTAATCTAATATAAAATTCGAACAAAAAAAACAGCGAATTCGCAACTCCCTACGGGAAGATCGACTTCGCTGTTTTTTATGACTAAAGATAAGGCTTAATTTTTTATTGACAAAAAAATAATTTTCTATATTGTTAAAGTAAAGAATTATGTTTTACAAATTTTATGAATTGTGTTATACTAAATAAAATAATGGATAATTATACAATATTTAGGAGTTGCTATGGAAAAGAGAAATTTAACGTTATTGACAGACCTGTATCAACTGACCATGATGAATGGCTATTTAAAGCATGAAAAAAAAGATGAAATTGCAGTTTTCGACGTGTTTTTTCGCCAAAACGATATGATAACTTATTCAATTGCTTGTGGGTTAGAGCAAGTCGTTGATTACGTTTTAAATTTAAACTTTGGGGAAGAAGAGATAGAATACTTAAAAAGCTTAAACATTTTTAGCGAAGAATTCTTGATATATCTAAAAGAATTTAAGTTCACTGGAGATATATATGCTGTTCCTGAAGGAACTATAGTGTTCCCTGGTGAACCTATTTTAACTGTGAAAGCGCCTATCATACAAGCACAATTAGTAGAGACGGCAATTTTGAATATGATAAATTTCCAAACTCTTATTGCAACAAAGTCTGCAAAGATTCGTTCTGCTGCAAAAAACGATATTGTAATGGAATTTGGTTTGCGTCGTGCCCAAGCGCCAGATGCAGGTATTTACGGGGCGAGAGCGGCAGTTATTGGTGGCTGCAATTCAACCTCAAACGTTCTTGCTGGAAAAATGTTTGATATTCCTGTTTCGGGAACTCATGCACATAGTTGGGTTATGAATTTTAAGGATGAATATACTGCGTTTATGGAATATGCAAAAGTTTATCCTAATAATGCATTGCTTTTAGTTGATACTTATGATGTTCTAAATCAAGGTGTTCCTAATGCCATAAAGGTTTTTGATTATCTAAAAGAAAAAGGATACAAACCAAAAGGAATTCGTCTTGATTCAGGCGACCTTGCGTATCTATCGAAAAAAGCTAGAAAGATGCTTGATGATGCTGGTTATCAAGATGCAATTATATGTGCTTCGGGCGATTTGGATGAATACTTAATAAATTCATTAAAGAGTCAGGGCGCAAAAATTAATTCTTGGGGTGTTGGAACAAAGCTTATTACTAGTGCAGATATGCCAGCACTTGGTGGCGTTTATAAACTTGCAGCTATAATAGATAAAGATGGAAACGTAACTCCAAAGATTAAATTGTCTGAAACGGTTGCGAAAATTACAAATCCAGGTTTTAAAAATATTTACAGAGTATACGATAAAAACACACATAAAGCAGAAGCTGACTGTATATTTTTGAGAGATGAAGAAGAGGTTGATACTACTAAACCTTTAACCTTAACGCACCCAACTGAAAGATGGAAAAAAATCAAGTTTGAAAATTATGAGCTTAAAAAATTGCACGTTGATGTGATAAAGGGAGGAAAGCTCGTATATAAACTACCAACTCTTAAAGAAATTAAGGAATATACGGAACGCGAGCTTGAGAGTTTTTGGGATGAATATAAACGTCTTGATAGACCACATTTGTATAAGGTGGATTTATCTGATAAACTTTATGATTTAAAGAGTGGAATGCTTGAAAAAATTAGAAACAACAAGGTCGATAACTAGATTTTGGAGATTAAGTTTTGGAATTAAATAAGAGAAAGTATAAAAGAAATGAAGTTTCTGCAATGATTGATGCGTATAGATCGCAATATGAAAATTTAATAGCAGAATATAGGACTAGGATAAGCGATTTACTAAAAGAAAATTTGGTGTTGGCTGAAAAATTAGAAATGATTTCGAATAAAGAGCCGTTAATAATTGCTATGCTTGAACGTGCAGAAAAAACTTCGTTAGAAATTGTGGAAAAAGCCGAATTACAATATTCTCTTGAAATGGAAAGGCTAAAAAAATTTACCGAAAAGTGGAATGAGTATTTTAGACAATTAGAAGAAAAATATCCTCTTTATCCAACCACTAAAAATGTGATTGATATAAAGAACAAAGTTGACTCGTTTTCTAATAATGGCAATGCGAAAGAAGTAATTGGGCAACTTGATTCTTTGATAGATGAACAGAATAATTTTAATCCAAAACAAAAAATAAAAGATTACGTAGTTGCAACAAGCGATAATGGGTTTAACCTTGATGAAGTGCTTAATCCTGGTAAACTTGAATTGGAGGAGCTATGCAGAGAATTAGGACTTATAGAAGAATAATTGTTGAAAGTTTATTTATAATCCTTATTCTTTCATTAATTGCTATCGATCAAGTTACAAAATACCACTTTTCTCACACTATTAAATTGGGAGAGAGAAAACCTGTAATAGATGGTTTATTTTATTTTGCATATGAAATAAATACTGGTGCAAGTTTTAGCTTTTTATCAGGTGTTTCTTGGGCTCAAACTTTTTTTAAGATTTTGACAAGTATTGCGCTCGTTCTCTTTGTGTTGTTATACGTAATGTCAGTTAAAAATAAACTTAGATGGTTGAAAGTTGGGTTGGTCTTTTTAATTAGTGGCACGATCGGAAATTTTGTCGATAGGCTTATTCTTAATGGTGTAATAGATTTTATTAGCTTCACCTTTTTTCCATTTGTGTTTAATTTGGCAGATGCGTTTTTGATTGTCGGTGCGATTATGTTAGTGATTCACTTTTTGTTTTTAGATAAAAATGCAATATTTAAGAGGCAAGATGCGAATAGAGAAATTTCAAATTAGCAATGAAAATAATATTAGAGTTGACGTTTTTTTGTCGGGAAAGTTGGGAATAACGCGTTCGTATGTAAAAAAACTTTGCGATGATAAAATGGTTGCTGTCAATGGTAAAATATCAAAGTCTAGCAAGATATTGAGAGAATTTGACAATGTTGAAGTAGTTATGCCTGATAATAAAAATCTTGACATTGAACCTAAAGATTTGCCCTTAAATATAGTTTACCAAGATAATGACGTTGCCGTTATAGATAAGCCTCAGGGATTAACAGTTCACGCAGGTAGTGGAACCATAGGGGATACGTTGGTTAATGCGTTATTATTTCATCTGGATAATTTGTCTGGTATAAATGGTGTTGTAAGACCGGGAATTGTGCATAGGATCGATAAAAATACTTCGGGCTTATTGGTTGTCGCTAAAAACGATAAGGCGCATTTAAGCCTTGCTAAGCAGCTTGAGGACAAAACTTGTCATAGAATATATTTGGCTTTATTAGAGGGTGTACTAAAGCAAGATGAGGGGACTATTTGCACTTTTATTGGTCGCAGTGAAAAAGATAGAACAAAAATGGCTGTGGTTTCTCATGGTAGAGAAGCAATTACGAACTATAAAGTTTTAAAGCGATATTCAAATTATACCCTATGCGAATTTTCTCTTAAAACGGGAAGGACTCATCAAATTAGAGTTCATGCCAAACATTTGGGACATCCTATCGTTGGTGACAAAGAGTATGGATATAAAAGCCAAAAGTTTAGACTAAACGGTCAACTATTGCATGCGTATAAACTAGAGTTTGTTCATCCGACAACAAATAAACTTGTGAGTTTTACAAGTGAATTGCCTGATTATTTTAATAAAGTATTAAAAGGTTTAAAATAAATGCAAATAAAAACAATTTTGATGGATGCTTTGGCAATTGAGAGAGCATTGAAAAGAATTTCTCATGAAATTATTGAGAATAATAAGGGTGTTGGAAATGTGGTGCTTTTGGGTATTGCAAAAGGTGGAATACCCGTTTGCGAAAAATTGGCGAAAAACATATCTGATATAGAAAAAGTTGTGATTTTGTCGGCAGAGCTTGATATAACAAGCTATCGTGATGATAAAGGACAAAAGAATTGTTTAGAAACACCCTCCAGTAAGGATATTCCGTTTGATTTAACAGGTAAAGACGTTGTTTTGTGTGATGACGTTTTATATACAGGAAGAACTGTTCGTGCTGGTATAGAGGCTGTTATAAAGCATGGAAGAAGTCGGAGGGCCAAGCGGTC
>JAZUSI010000116.1:0-10627 GCA_045606665.1 Christensenellaceae bacterium | reverse complement strand
TATGCAAACGATATTCACAGCAACCCACCTTGATAGGCAGGTGTTTAAGAATTTGGACGTTAATAAAATTGTTATTGAAAAAGGAAAGGTAAAAAGGTCTTAAAAATAAGACCTTTTTCTTTTTACACGATTAAATGTTTTCTAAAATGTGCACGGTATTTTGCCGGTGGCATATTATAATATTCCTTAAACAGCCTTGAAAAATGAGCGGGGTCGATTAAGCCTATTTTTTCGGTTATTTCAACGGCTGATAAGTCGGTGCTTTCAAGCAACCGCTTTGCCATTTCCATACGCTTTGACTTTATATACTTTGCTGGAGTTTGCCCAGTTTGGTCCTTAAATGCGCGTATAAAATGGTTAGGGTGCGCAAAATACTTTTCAGCAAGTATTTCTATGCTTAACTCTTTATCAAGGTTTTCGTTTATAAATCTTAACAAATCGTCAATCCTGTTTTGTTCACGACTCTTTATGCTAACACCCTCTGGACGCGCCACCTTGATAAACTCAACCAAAAGACTTATTATCAAAGATTTTACCATAAGTTTATCCGCAAGGTTATTGCTTTCGGCGTGAGAAACTAAGGAAGAAAATAGCCTTTTAACCTTACCTTTCACTCCCACGTTAATCTTAAACGGCAAGGATAAAAATTTAAATATATCGGCGTTAGGGTACAGGTCAAAGTGAAACCAATATTTGCTAAAAGTTGCGCCCTTTTTGTTGAAATAACTATGTTCTGCACCCGCTGGGATAAACACCCAGTCGCCAGCCTTAACCAAGTATTCTTTTCCTTCTATCGTAATCGAACACTCGCCGTCAACAACGTAATAAAACTTGCATTGCTCAAACCTATGCTTTCCGCAACTCCACTCGTCAACACCCGATATTGAATAATATCCGCCTATATTAAATACGGCGTTAAGGTTGGTAAAATAAATGTCTTGCAAATAGTTCATAACGTTTTCTTAAAACACGCTAATTTTATACAAGTTTTTGGTGTTTTCTCCTATTGAAAAATATTATAACAAATGTATAATAATATTGTCAATAATAAATTCTTTTTATTAAAGGTGATTTATGAAAGTTAATATGGAAATGAGTTATCCAAAAGAAGTTGAACAAATTAAAAGGGAGTGCAAGCCTGTATTTTTGCCAGTTGGCACAATGGAATATCACAGTCACCACTGTCCTTTCGGTTGTGACACGCTCAACGCAATAGGCGTTGCTGAAAAGGTTACAGAAAAGATAGGGGGCTTAGTTCTTCCACCAGTTTGGTATGGCGTTGCAAGTTACGCCGTTGGTGGCCCAGATAAAAACACTATCAACGTGGACGTTGACGTGCTTGAAAATTACGTCTATTGCATTTTAGATTCGCTTTTTAAGAGTGGTTTTAAGAAAAACATCTTTATTCTAATAGCACACCAAACCGAAGATTATATGCCTATGACCTTAGCGTGTATGAAAGCGGCAAAAAAACTTATTATGGCTGAACTTGAAAAAATTGGTGGCTACGGCTGGTGGGGTAAAAAGGAAAACGCCGATTTTTATGAAAACCTTAAAGGGTCTGACAGCCCCTGGAACAAGGTGCGCGTTATCCGTTTGCCATACACCAAAAATTGCAAGAACTTTGGCGACCACGCAGGGAAAAACGAATGCTCTATGCTTGAATATCTTTACTCTGGCTCTATAAAACTAGATAGGCTTGATGCGAGCGAAGACTGGTTTAGCGAAACTGCAGTTAATATGAGTTTAGAACACGGCAAAAAAATCGTTGATACTTGCGTTGACGATATTATATCAATGATAAACGGAGAAGAATAATATGTTAAAGCCACAAAATAATTATGATTTTAAGAAAGAACTTTTAGAAATTCATAAAAAGGACGTATTCGATCCGAACATTTTGCCGTCAAAGAGTGAATTTGTCTTTGATAACGACTGCAAAATAGTTCTTTTGGATCAAAGCCAAGTCATTTTAACTGCCGTTCGTGATTTTGAAGATTATCTCTTTACGTCTATGAACGTTTCCGTCTCGGTGGTTAACGGGGGAAATATAAAGGATAGCCAAAAGGCGGTAATAATTAGCATAAACAAAAACCTTGAAAAGGCGAACGGGTACATGGGCTACAAGATCTCGATAACCCGTCGCCGTGTTAAAATCGAGGGGTTTGACGAGCGTGGAATCGCTCAAGCGCTATACTATCTCGAAGACAGAATGAACGTTAAAAAAGCGCCTTACCTATCACGTGGCGTAACCGAACGAAAGGCGCTCTTTTCACCGCGTATTGTTCAGTCGCCGTTCGGCATGTTTTCCTATCCGGACGAGGCTTTTAGCATAATGGCTCATAAAGGCTTCGACGCCATAGACGTGTGGATAAAGGACGCTTACACCGATAAGCGTGGATATTATATAGACTTAAACTTATTAGCAGAACGTGCTAAAAAGTACGGAATAGACGTTTATATAGAACTCTTTGCGCCACATAGCGCGCATCCGGACGACGAGGGCGCTCAAGAATTTTACGACAAACTGTACGGTGAAATATTCCGCGTTTGTCCGATTATAAAGGGAATAACGTTAGTCGGCGAAGCGACCAATTTTTGCAGTAAAGATCCTGCAGTCGGCTTGTCGCCCTTTTCTAAAAACTTTATAGACAATATTCCGACGGGAAGAACAAGCCCCGGTTGGTGGCCGTGCAACGATTACCCTGCGTGGGTAACCATGATTAAAAACGCGGTCAGAAAATATTCAGACAGCGCAGAAATAGTATTCTGCACGTATAATTGGGGTTTTACGCCCGAAGAAGAAAGAATAAAACTAATCAACGCGCTTCCCACCGACATAACGCTACTTGCTACTTTCGATATGTTCCATAAATATAAAGTGGGAAGTTCAGTTGAAGATATTTGCGACTATTCGCTATCATTTATCGGCCCGGGCGAATATTTTAAGAGCGAAGCACTCGCGGCAAAAAAGCGAAACATAAAACTTTCTTCCATATCCAATACGGGTGGAAGAACGTGGGACTTTGGCGTAATACCTTACGAGCCAATGCCCGAACAATGGATAAAGCGCTTTAAGGCGATAGTAAAGGCGAACAAGGACTACAACCTTTCCGGGCTTGTCGAGACAATTCACTATGGTTTTCACCCGTCCTTTATAAACGACTTAGCAAAATACGCTTTCTTCACAAACGGCAAACCACTTGAAAAAATACTCTTAGAACTCTTAGAGCGCGATTTTGGAAAGGAAAACGCAAGGACGGTAAAGCGCGCGACCGAACTATTAAGTAAGGCTATACAAAACTACGTGCCGACAAACGAAGATCAATACGGCGCGTTTAGGGTAGGGCCGTCTTATCCGCTATGGTCGGGGGCGCTAATCGGACTTCCGTCCTCTATTCCCGATCAAGGCAGACAACCCTCTCGTCCACACGCTATGTTTGGTAACGGCGTCTATTTCGGCGTTTATACGCCCGATGAAGAGGGCAAGAACTCTCTGCCTGGCACGCGTATTTTCGACGAACTTAAGGCGCTAGACAAGATGCACCGTTTAATTTGTGAGAGCGTCGAACTTCTAGAAAGCATAGAAAATCCTAATGACAACCTATTAAGGTTTATACTCCTAGTTAAATTTATTAGAAATACTACCAGAACGGGTATAAACGTTAAAAGGCATTATCTAATAAAGCAAGAGTTATCGGTTGCAAAAACCAAGTCGAACGCGAAAAAAATTATCGATAAACTAGAAAAGTTAATTTTAGAAGAGCGCGAAAACGTTTTGGATACCATACCTTTAGTTCAGTTAGATTCTCGATTGGGCTGGGAGCCTAGTATGGAATACACGACCGACGAAAAGGGGCTAAGGTGGAAGCTAAGGCAATTAGATTACGAACTAAACGTAAAGATTGAAAATTACAAAAGAGCGAATAACTTAAAAGTGTAATTAAAAAAGGTTAGACCAAATTTAGATAGGATTTGTCTAACCTTTTTTTATTTTTTTCTTTTATGACTATTCAGCAAGTGCGTTTTTAACGATATCTTCTTTGGTAACAACGCCAACCGTTTTATTTATAACCTTGCCGTCCTTAAAATAGAATAGGGTAGGGATAACTTCAACCTTATATTCCATAGCAAGCGCCATTTCTTCATCAACGTTTGCCTTTGCAACTTTAATCTTGCCTGCGTATTCAGTGGCAATTTCTTCTAGAATAGGCGCAATCATTCTGCAAGGTCCACACCAAGTCGCCCAAAAATCAACGATTACTGGGATATCGCTTTTTATTACTTCATTTTCAAAATTTGATTTTGTCAATATAACTTCCATAATTTTTCTCCTTTATCTCTTTCTAATCTTTAGTCTTATAATATAACAAACAGTGGCAAAACCCCTCAAAGTTAGGGTCTGCAATTTGGTCTTTAAATTCCTTGCACATGCATTTATACTCTTCTGTTCGATTTAACCTGCAAGGGCAATATCCACCCGTTCTTTTTAAGCCTTCTCTTATAGTTTTAACAATTTCTTTATCTGGATTTAATTTTACGCTCACTTCTTTTCTCACTTTTTAACTATTTTTGAGTGCATTTTTCTATAAGTATTTTAACATAATGATTATACTAAAATCAAGTTTTTATACAAAACTTTATCACATAAAATTATTGATTAATAATTTTTACCATTTAGTGAAATAGATTTATATAAAAAAATAACCCTATCCTTTTAGATAAGGTTATTTTAATCAATTAGTTAATTCCAAATAAATCTTTAAGCGTTTGTATTTGAGTTTCTGTCAACGCTCCTTCTTCAATTTCATTAATTGCATTATTAAATAATTCTTTGTGGTCTTCAGAAACTTCAATAAACGTTGGTGAATCTTCTTCTTGTGCGCCTGAAATAAAATCAAGAATTACACTACTTCCCGCAATACCGTGAACTATGTTATTTACGTCCTCTTGAGTAACCTCTTCAGTTCCCTCGGTATTAATTTCGGTCTTTTCGATATAAGTTGCAATTCCCGTCAAGCCTTGACCAACTGATTGAAGATTTAAATCTTCAATTTTTAAGTCTTCAAATATCTTATTGATTTCACCAATTTCTTCTTCATTATCAGGAGCAATCATTTCCTTAACGTCCTCTAACACTTCATTGATAATCTCTGTAGCGTTAGTGCTTAAATCTTCAATTTTTTGCCCGATTTCTGTCAGTTTACTTCCCACTTCCTTAACGGCGTCAACTTTTTCTTGAGGGGTTGCATCTGCTTTTGACAAAACTTCCACACTTTCATTTATTCCGTTAACAGAACTTGCAACACCAGTAACTGCAACGACCATATCACACGCGTCGTTTATGTTTAAGGTTTTTCCGTCGCTCATTTCTGCCTTGGTTATTTCTTCAAAATACCAACCACCAATTGAATTATATACTTGTCCAACTGGAGATGCAAAATATGTATCCATTCCTAATTCTTCTGGTATTTCAACAACTTTATTCCCTTCAATTTCAACTTGTGAAAGCTTATCTACAGTAATGATAAGACCGTTTAATGGAACTAACACGGCAAAGGCAACTACAATACCTTGGATTAAGCCGAAAACTGCGCCGAGTCCCACGCCCTTTGTCAAGCCCTTTCTAACGAAAATCTTTAAGATAGGGAAGAGTATGATTGAGGTGAGGAATCTTAAACCAAAGAATAATACAAAGTAAGAAATAATAGAAATAATCATCTCTATTAAAGCAAAAATCAAGTTTTGAACAGATTCAGGTATAGGATTTTCACCTTGATTAAATGCTGCCATTAAGGTTTCTTGTAAAGTTCCCTCACTTGTTTGAATTCCCATTATCATATCCATTAACGTGCCACGCAATAAAAATGCTACAACCACGCAACCGATAATCATAATTAACCTTAAAATAGAACGGTTTCTACCACGCACCATTCCAAAAAGTGTGCCAAAAACCAATGCTATTATTGTTAACGCCGTCATTATAAGCGAAATTGTTACCATAATTTTTTCCTTTTTATTTTTTTTGATTTAACAACATTTATTTTATTACTTTTATATATAAATGTCAACTTGTTTATTAGGTATTTTATAAATACATTTTCGGTAAAAAATGCTAATGAATTTTTCCATTCATTAGCATTTTGGTTTTCCTCAGTATTTTTCTTGTTTTTTCTCTTTTATCTTTGTAGAAAAGCCAAGTGAAAAAATTAGATTATTTTTTCAAGCTGTTTCCCAAATAAGTCCCGAACATAGAAGGCACTTTTCTCTTTTCTTCAGATGAACCACTTTTTCTTTCGTTTCTGCCTCTATGCGATGGCTTATCTTTTCTATAGCCGTCCCTTTTTCCACCCTTATTTGACTTTTCGCTGTGGTTTCTTCCAGCATTATATGGTCTAGAATACTCATCTTTATCAAAAGGAACTATAACAACGTATCTATTTGGTTCATTTCCCTCAGACTTTGTCGTGCAAGTTTGACTATCAGCAAGCGCCGTATGAATAATTCTTCTTTCATATGGGCTCATTGGTTCTAAAATAACTTCACGTCTTAAAGCAACAGCCTTTTCTTCCAATCTCTTTGCAAGCGCAATCAAGGTGTTTTCTCTTTTTTCTCTATAATTCTCACAATCGACAACTACTTTTTTGTATTCCTTTCTGCCGATGTTAAGGCAAGCGCCTGCCAACGTTTGAAGCGCATCTAAAACTTCACCACGATAGCCAATAACGGTTGCAGAATCTTCTGCAATAAGTTTAATTTCCGTTTTATCATCCTTTTCAATCAATTCGGTTTGCGCATTTATTTGCATTAAGTCAAGAATTTTTTCAACGAACTCAATAACGCAAACGCTTTGACTATCTTCTACTAATTTTTCAACTTCAACTATAGCGCTACACTTAATTTTGCCAAACAAACCCTTGATAGGATTTTGAATAACGGTTATCTTTGCTTGTTCTTCAGTGATATTAAGTTCACTAAGTCCTTGTGCAATAGCTTCTTCAACCGTCTTTGCTGTAAATTGCATAATTTTCTCCTTTTTCTATATTGTTAAGGACTATTTCTTTTTATTCTTCACTTTTCCAGTAAGGAAATCCCCACCGGTCTCGTGGGCAAACTTATTGTCCTTGTTCTCTTTTTTCTTTTTTTCTTTTGTTTGTTCTTTCTTTACTTCTTCTTTTGGTGTATAAACTCTTCCACGAATAGCTTGTGGTTTTTGGTTTTTTTGTTCCTTTTTAAACTTTCTATCAACAATGAAGTTGATTCCATAAGTCATACCGATACTTAAGATTGAGTTTACAACGATATACAATGAGAAAGCTGCAGTGTACATAAATGCAAAGAACGCCATCATAATAGGCATAATCCATTGCATCATTTTTTGTTGTTGCATACCTTGTCCATCAACCGTTTGAAGCTCCATTTGTGCTTTTGAAGCCTTTGCTGTAATAAGTTGTAAAACAAGTGAAGATAGAGCAGTTAACGCAATGAGAATAAAGTATCCGTTTGGTGCCGATTTCTCATAATCTAATTTTGCAATTAGGTTTTTATAACCGTCCCCAATTTCTGCGCCGGTATAACCGTGAGTATTTTTGAATTCATTCCAATTTTCTTTAATTGGGTGTGCCATAGGACTATCGGTTTCCCAAATATTCTTAACCCAAATAAATCCTTGTTGTTCCTTTCTATAAGTTTGGGCAGATTTAGCTTGTCTGATATCCAAAATAAATTTTTCTGCAGTCCAATTTCCACCTTCAATGTCTTTTGCTTGACTGAAAGTATATTCTTTTTTATCTATCTTAATTTTCAAGAAATTATTTTCTTCAGTTGCTAAAAGATAATCTTTTTGGCTTGCTGCATTTTCCAAAACGTCTTCTCTAATCTTAAAGGCTTCAGTTATACCAACTTGCACGCCTTCTTTAATTTGATAAGAACGCAAATAAGTCATATAACTATTGGTCGTTTTTAACTCAAAGTTATAATATACGTTTTCGTTTTTAACTTCATTTGTTATAGAAAATAAAATTTCAAAGTCGTTTCCATTTTTATCTTTTGCTTGAATTATTCCGTCTTCATCTTTTGAAATTTCAGTATAGTTAACGATAAACTTTCCGTTTTTATCTCTATAAACGTATTCTTCATTTTCATCAAGGTCAAAACCAGCGTAAACTACGTTATTATATGAATTGCTCATATTATAAAAATACATTTGGTTTTGGAACTTTGAATAATCTGTAAAAGCGTTGATGGCAACGATAAAGATAATAAGCGTTAAAATGGTTGGCAAACAAGCTCCGAACATAGAATAGCCGTTCTTTTTATAAAGCGCCATCATTTTTTGGTTATAAAGTTGTTTATTATCAGCGTATTGTCTTTGAAGTTTTTCAAGTTCAGGGCGCATTTCTTCCATTTTAAGTGAATTTTTGCGCATAGAAGCCCTTGAAACGTAATCAAACGGCAAAGTTATAAGCTTTAGTATAATAGTAAATAAAATTACGCCCAGCCAAACAGCCCCACTAATTCCAACTAACCATGAAATTATTTGAACCAACCAACTTCCAGAAGATGGTGCAGTAAAATTTAAAATATCCATTTAATATACCCATTTTAACACACTTTTTTTATCAGGCACTTTGTCAAATCCACCTTTACACCAAGGTGTGCAACGAAGAATTCTTTTAGCACCCAAAAAACACCCGACAAAAAAGCCGTGCTTTAAAATTGCCTCTAAAGTATATTCCGAACAACTTGGAATATACATGCAAGTTCCTTTTGATAAATATTTTTGATAAAATCTAATAAGTTTTACGCTCAAAAACTTTAACATTACTCTATAAATCCACCTTTTTTCAAAAGATAACTCATATTTTCCTTAAAAATATCAAGCGTATAAGTTTCACTTACTTTCGGTATAAAAACAAAAAAGAAGTTTTTGCTTAAAAAGGGCATAAAACTTCTGAAAGATTCCCTTAAAAGACGTTTTATTCTATTCCTATTAACGCTTCCGCCGTGTTTTTTACTCACGGCGAAACCGACCTTTATACAATCTGCTGGCACGTAAACCATAGATAGTTTTGAACTAAACAATCTTTTTCCTTTATTAAAAACTAAATTGAAATCTTTTTCTTTTTTTAACCTGTTTTCACCAGTCATTTTTCTTTATGCAGAAAGCTTATGACGACCTTTATTTCTGCGTCTCTTTAACACGTTTTTACCATTACGGGTTTTCATTCTCTTTCTAAATCCGTGAACCTTGCTTCTTTGTCTCTTCTTAGGTTGATAAGTTTGTTTCATTTTTATATCTCCTTTACTTTGTTACCTTTTATTTTTTTGCTTTTACTATTTTATATAGATTTTTACCTTTTGTCAATTAAATTATGCACTTATTCTAACAGGAAGCACCAAATATAAATAATTTTCGTTGTTTACACCCTTAATAATGCATGGATCAATAGCAGTATTAAGATTTATATTTATAAATTCGTCGTCTATTATTTTTAAATATTCTCCGATATACTTTCCATTAAACGCTATAGTTAAATCCTTTCCGTTTAAAATAATATTAACGTTTTCATTAACAACGCCAACTTCACTTTTAGCATTGACAGACAATATATCTTCTTTTATATCGAACTTAACAACGTTATATCTGTCGTTCCTTGCAACGATAGATGCCCTTTCAATACTACTTAATAGTGATTGTCTATTAACTGTTACCACGTTTTCAAAAGCCGGTGGCAAAATATGATTATATTTAACAAATTCACCTTCAATCAATCTGCTAACTAAACAGGTTGAATCAACTTCCACGAAAAGCGAATTGTTTTGGATATATACTTTAATAATATTTTCATCTTTTTCAATGAGTCTGGTTATTTCGCTAAGCGCTCTTGCAGGGATAACAGCCTTAAAATTTCCACTTGCGTTTACTTGTTTTTTCATAACAGCCATTCTAAATCCGTCAAGCGCAACAGCAGTTAAAGAATTTTCTTGAATTTCAAACAAGCAACCTTTAAGAATTGGTCTTGAATCGTCAGTAGAACAAGCAAAAGCAGTCTTTTCTACAATTTCTTTAAAATCTTTTTGTGATAACTCAAAAAAACTTCCGTTTTCATCTTTTTCGAACTTTGGAAAACTTTCAGAAGGAAATACTTGTAGTTCACTTTCAGAATCAGAATACTTTATTTGAAGTCCACCGTCAAACAATCTTGATAATTCCACTTGTTCCTTTTCAAGTTTCTTAGCAAAATCAACAAAATATTTTCCAACTACAACCGTTTCACCTTCCATTAAAACTTCAGCTTTTATTTTCTTTTCAATAGAAAGTTCCATATCGGTTGCAAAAAGTGTTAAACTATCACCTTTTGCAGTAATCTTAATTCCTTCTAAAATAGGATTTGAAGATTTTACTGAAAGTGCTTTACTTACCTTTAACACTGCATCAGATAAATCAAGACCATCACAAATAAGTTTCATAAAAAGTTTATTCTCCCATTTTTATAAATGCAAAATTATTATATTATATATATACCATTTTATTATATAATATAATGTGAAAAAAATCAAGACATTAATGGCAATTAATTTTTATTTTTTAATAGTATGATTTTTCTTTTTTTGTTATGTTTGT